>JAFEFK010000876.1 GCA_018240625.1 Pseudomonadota bacterium | reverse complement strand
CGGTGAGCAATGGATGGATGGCGCTGGTTGGCGCCGAACTCGTGGTCGGCAAGGTCGGTCTGGGTTTTCTGATCTCGCAAGGCCAGGCCAACGACTCCGTCGCGACGGTCTTCGTCGGCATCATTGCGATTGGACTGCTGGGCGTTCTGATCGACTCCGGCGTGCGCTGGTTGCAGCGCGTCGTGCTGCCCTGGAGCCAATGATGCAAACCGGACCTGATGCGATACAAGCGACCAGTTCCCGTCCGGCAGCGCAAGCCGGATCGCGGGCGGTTGCGCCGAAAATGGAGCTGCGCGGCATCTCGAAGAAATTCAGCACGCGTCGCGGCGAGGTCGTCGCGCTCGCCGAATGCAATCTTGCTGTCGAAAAGGCCGAATTTGTCACGGTGGTCGGCCCCTCCGGCTGCGGGAAATCGACGTTGCTGATGATGGCGGCCGGGCTGACCGAACCGACCACCGGCGATATCTTCGTCGATGGGCAACTGGCCGGTGCGCCCGGCCCCAAGCGCAGCGTCGTATTCCAGCGTTTCGCGTTGTTTCCGTCGGAGACAGCGGCGCAGAATATCGAGTTCGGATTGCGCGTGGCCGGGATCGACAAGGCCGAGCGCGCCGCCCGTGTGGCCGAACTGCTCACAATGATGGGCCTCGAGCAGTTCCGCGATGCATATCCGAGCGAGCTTTCCGGCGGCATGCAGCAGCGGGTAGCGATCGCTCGTGCGCTCATCGTTCGTCCCGAAATCCTGCTGATGGACGAGCCGTTCGGCGCGCTCGACGCGCAGACAAGGACGGTGTTGCAAGAGGAAGTGTCGCGGCTGCGCCGGCAGATGGATTACACGGTGCTGTTCATTACCCACAGCGTGGAGGAGGCGGTCTATCTGGGAGACCGCGTCGTGGTGATGTCGCGGCGGCCGGGCCGCATCAAGACCGAAATCACCATTCCGCGCGACGCTGCGTGGCGCGGTAAGCAAATCGAGGACGCCAGCAACTATTCCGATTTCAACGACGTTCGTCGTCAGATCTGGGAGCTCGTGCGAAGCGAAATCGTGCGTGAATAATACAAAACGGGAGGGAGTAAATCATGATGTCATCTGCAAGCTTTAGGACGGTCTTGGCGTCGGCGCTAATCCTGGCGGGAGGCGTGTTGAGCACGTCTGCGGCGTGGGCGGACAACAAGGCGATCGTGCTGTCGAGCCAGCCGAACGAAGCGGGCTTTCCGATGTGGCTCGCGAACAAGCTCGGATATTATTCCGATCGCGGTCTTGCCGTGAAGATTCAGTACTTCCCGAATGGCGGCGCGGCGCTGGCGTCGGGTGCTGCGGGAGACTGGCAGGCCGGTTGGACCGGATCGCCGCCCGCTATCACCGGATGGGCGAAGTTCGGCTTGACCACGGTCGGCACCATGATGAAGGAAGACCGCAACATCAAACTCGTGATGCGGAAGGAAGCGCTGAAAGGCAGCAGCCCCGCCGACGTGCTGAAGACCAAGCCGGTCGGCACCGTGCCGAACAGCACCTGGAGTCAGGTCCTGTTCGCCTGTGCGAAACACTTTAATGTCGAGCCCGGTCAGATGAAGATCGTCCCGCTCGATCCGCCGGTGACGCGTCAGGCGCTGCAATCGGGCGACGTCGGCTCGGGGACGACCGACTCGTCTCCCGACTTCGACATCGTCAACGATACCGAGAAATTCCAGGTGGTCTGCGATGGCGCGATCGCCAAAACTTCCGTCATCGATCCCTACATCGTGACCAAGAAATTTGCGGCCGAGCAGCCGGACACTGCCGCGCGTTTCGTCGAGGCGTCCTACCGCGCGAATGAATTCATCATGGCGAACAAGGATCAGGCCCTGAAGTACCTGCTCGAATACTACAAGGATGTCGGCATCGATGGGAGCGAAGCCAAGGCCCGCTATACTCTCGGCCTGCGTGACTACCAGACGTTGAACCAGGCGTTGTCCGATATGTCGGACGGCACGACGGCCAAGACGCTGACCGAAACCGGCAAGGTCTTTGTAGCCGGCGGCGCGTACGACAAGGTGCCGGACATGGATGCGGACATCAAGGCAGGTCTACCCATCCTCAAAGCAGCCGCCGCTCTGCGAAAATAGCCGTATGCACAGCTCGTGGTCCAATTCTAACATTTGCATCCCGCTCCAGCAGATGTTCGTGCAAATGTTGGAATTAAAGGACCACTTGCAAATACAAGGCGCTAGTGGAGCTTTGAATTTGACATTCGGCTCCTGTCCCCGCTGCAATGTGGGTAGCGAATGTCAAATTCGCTCCACTAGAGGCAGGCCGGCCTTGCGCATTCCCGCACGCTGATCACGAGCGGCGTCAGCTTGCCGGGCGCTTCTACATAATCGGCGGATCGCCATAACGGGGCGGTCCGGTCGCGACTCAGTCCGCAAAGCGCATACCGAGCGCGGTGATGTCCTTGCGTATCGCGGAATCTTCCAAAGCCTCAAGAAATGCCTTGACCGCCGGCAGGTCGCGGCGCGCCGTGGCGACCAGAAAATCGAAATGCTCCGGCGACACGGGAATGAAATCGAGACCGTACAGGCGCGCCACGGGCTCGATGCCCACGCCCCAGTCCGACCGCTTCTGCGCGATCGAGACCGCCACCGCGTTATGCGACTTCGGCTGATTTGCATAGCCCGGCGGCCGCGCGCCGTTCAGCAGCTTGTCGATCAGAACGCGCGTACCCGCACCGGCATTGCGATTGACCATCAGGCAGGACGGATCCGCCAGCGCGGCAGCGAGCGCCTGCTGCGCATTCCTTCCCTCGAACCGCACATCGCCCTTGCGAAACATGATACCTTGGCTGCGCTGCCAGCCATGCACCAGTTCATGATCCTTGTCGGCGAGGTGCGTGTTGTAGGTACCGGTCTCCGGGTCGACCAGATGGACCGGCGCGATATAGCATTGACCGCGCTTCAGCGCCGAGACGCCGCCCTGGCTGCCGACGGAGATGACGCGCGCACGAAAGCCGCGTGCCGATAACGCGCCAATGACGACGTCGAGAGCGATGTCGTGGCTGCCCATGATGACGAGATCGGGTGCGTTTGCAGCGCCGCCGATCGGTGTCACGTCGACTTCGGTGTTGGCATCCAGCAATGAGGCGAGCGCGGCGATCTCAATGAAGCCATCGGCTTGCGAGAAGCTCGTCACGGAACCGGAGCCCTTCGCGGTCGGAAAGGCAACTAACCCGTCCTCCCCACGCACCAGCGCGACGAGGGCGAATTCCTTGCGGCCGAGTTCGGACATCATGCGTACAGGCACGCGCGCTTTCACGGCTTCCGCGACATCGGCCGGCAAGCCGGCGCGTGCACGAATCACGGGAGCAACGAACGCATGAAAGGTGAAGATCGCCGAGGTTGGGAACCCTGGCAACACGATCACCGGCTTGTCGCCGATCACGGCAAGACAGAGCGGCTTGCCAGGCTTGAGCGCGACGCCATGCACGAGAATGCCGGGCGTGCCGAGCCTCGACACAACGCGATGCGACAGATCGCCCGCGCCCTTGGACGTGCCGCCCGACAGCACAACCATGTCGCATTGCTCGAGCGCCCCGCGCAAGGCCCTCTCGAGTGCCGCTTCGTCGTCGGCGAACGCACCGAACACGGCCGGCTCGCCGCCGATCTCCGTCACCGCCGCGGCGATGATCGCGCCATTGCTGTCATAGACGCCGGCGGGCTTCAGCGGCTTGCCGGGTGTGATGAGCTCGTCACCGGTCGATAGCACGGCGACTTTCGGTCGCTTCACGACCGCGACCGATGACAGTCCGCATGCCGCAAGCATGCCGATCTCGCGCGAGGTGACGATGGTGCCGCGACGAAGCAACGTTTCACCGCGCGCGATATCGGAACCGGCGTAAGAAACAAACTGTCCCGGCGCCACGGCACGGCGAACTTCGATCGCGGGCGTGCCTGCTTCGATCAGCTCAGTCTGCTCGATCATGACCACGGCATCCGCGCCGCGCGGGATCACGCCGCCGGTCGCAATCGCCGTTGCCGTGCCGGCCCGCACTTCAATCGCGGGCACATGACCGCAAGCGATGACCTCGAGATTGAGCGTGAGCGTCGTCGGGCCCGTTTCGGTCGCGCCGAACGTGTCGGCGCCGCGCACGGCGAAGCCGTCGACATTGGAACGGTCGAACGGCGGTGCGTCGACTTCGGCAACCACATCGTGTGCCAGCACGCGACCGAGCGCGGTTCCAAGCGTGACGTCTTCGGCGCCAAGCGGCGTGAGGTCGAGGTGAGCCTGAAAGCGCCGAGTCGCTTCCTCGGCGGAGACGACCTCAAGAAATTGCTCCTGCCGGGCGGCCGCGCGAATGCGCGCGACGAGATCAGCTTTTACATTCTGCGGTGTATGGGGTTCGTTCATGGGCGCTCTTACTATGACCAGCGATGAATGGCGACCCCGCTGCCGGCGGCGTAGCCCTCGCTGTCGGGCGGTACGACGACGTAGCCGGTTGAGCCGGCAAACGCGGACAGCGGCAGATAGCGGCCGCCCAGCGGCGCGGCCTCGCCCTCCGTCTCTCGCACGAGAATAAAATCGCAAACGCCGATGGTGGACGTTACCTTCCGCGTCAGCCGGCAGTGCGAGCCCGCTGCCGTATCGGTGCAGCCCGAAAGCCGATCGAGCAAGCGCCGTCCGATCAGCAGCCATGCCGCCATCGCCGCATCGAGCCGCCCTGGTACGATCAGCACCATGCGCCCTCGAGCCGTACCGAGTGCGGCGCTTTGGCCGGGATTGATACCGATGCCGTGACACAGAACGGATCCCGCCTGCGCCAGCGCCACGATGCTGCCGTCGCGTCCGCCGCTGCCCGTGCCGCCGACCATCACGACAGCGTCGGCATCGCTCGCGTCGAGGACATCTTCAAGATTGGTGCTGCTCCATAGCCGCGCAGTCGCACCCTGCGCCGCACAGTCGCGCGCGATGAATTGGACAGCGGGCGCAAGGCGCAAATCTTCGCGCGCGGCGACGATCGATATGCGCGGAACCCGCGTGCTGATATTAGCAATATCGAGTGCTGTAAGCACCGTGACATCCAGAGCGCGCAGGCGCTGCCCGGCGACGTAGAGGGATTTTGCCGCCTCGACGTCGCCGCCCGCCGCGAGGACGCCGTTACCCGAGGCAACGCTTGCAATCGCCTCGACGCTTGAGCCGCGCACGACGACAGCGTCGGGCGGCAACACCGCATCGGTGTCCGGCGGCATATCGTCGCCGGTTTCGAGGCACGCCGAATTTTGGCCGAGTATAATTGGCGCATAGCTGCTGGCATCCGCCACATCGGCGGCGGCAACGGCCCAGCCGTCGGTCAATGCCATGGCGCGCACGGGATGCGATGCGGCTTTGATGTCCATGGCAAGGACCTTGCCCGCCGCATCGCCGGCGGCGATGTCACGCGTCGCGACCGGATTTGCCAATTCTCCGAGCATCGTGACAACGTCCGCGAGCGGCGTCAGCTCCTTGATGGTCTGTTTGCAGTCCTGCATAGAAATCCGAACGCATGCTGTAAGCCGCATTTTGCGGCGTGAATATTTCCGTCATCCACCATCGAGCGCAGCGAGACGGTCGGCTTCCGCGATGTCTTCGAAGGTGTTGGCATTGAAGAATGGGTCCAGCGGCTCCGTCGGCCACGTCACGGTCGCCAGACGATAGCGTGCGGTCCAGCGGTCGATCTTCCTGATATTCTCGACCACCAGCGCGTGGCGCAATTCCTCGCGCAGCGCGACGCTCCAGAGACCGATCACCGGATGCGATTGTCCCTCCGAGGCTGCGACCGCGAGCTGAGCATCCTGTTCGGCGCGCGCGCGATGCAGGCGGGCGACCAGGTCGCGCGGCAGAAACGGACAATCGCCGGCGGCGCTCAGGATGAATGCCGCGTCGGGCCGGTTCGCAGCGGTCCAGTCCAGCGCGGCCAGAATGCCGGCCAGCGGTCCCGGAAAATCCGCGACCGTATCCGGGACGACCGGCAGGCCAAACGACGCGAACCGCGCCGGGTCGCCGTTCGCGTTGAGGATGATGCGGTCGCATTGCGGGGCGAGCCTTGCGATGACGCGATCCAGGATTGTCGTGCCGCCGATCTCGCGCATCGGCTTGTCGCCACCGCCCATGCGCCGCGCAAGGCCGCCAGCAAGAATGACGGCTGGGGTCGATGGATGCTCAGTCATCGCGCTCGCCCTTGCGCTTGTGACGCGCGGATTCCTCCGCGACGTAATCGAGGTTCTGGTCGTAGACGATGCGCTCTTGTCCGGACAATGCGATGAAACGCTTGCCGCGTGCGCGGCCGACCAGCGTCAGTCCGACCTGCCGTGCCAGATCGACGCCCCATGCGGTGAAGCCGGAACGCGAGATCAGGATCGGAATCCCCATCCGCACCGTCTTGATCACCATCTCGGAGGTCAGACGTCCCGTGGTATAGAGAATCTTGTCGGCGGGATCGACGCCGTGGCGATAGATCCAGCCGGCGATCTTGTCGACGGCGTTATGGCGGCCAACGTCTTCCGTGTAGCAGACCGGCGTGCCCTCCTTGCAGAGCACGCAGCCGTGGATGGCGCCGGCTTCGAGATAGAGCGATGGCATCGTGTTGATGGCGTGGGTCATTTGGTAGAGCCACGATGTGCGCAATTCGGCTGACGGCAGCGCCACGTTTTCCACCGCCTCGAGCAGGTCTCCGAACGCGGTGCCCTGTGCGCAGCCGGAGGTCTGGGTGCGCTTCTTCAGCTTCTGCTCGAAATTGGTGTGATGCGCGGTGCGAACCACGACGACCTCGAGATCGTCGTCGTATTCGACCTCGGTGACGACGTCGTTGTATTTCAGCATGTTCTGGTTGAGCAGGTAACCGAGCGCGAGATACTCCGGATAGTCGTTGATCGTCATCATGGTGACGATCTCCTGCGCATTGAGGTAGAGCGTCAGCGGCCGTTCCACCGGCACCTTGATCTCGACGGCCGCGCCGGCCTGGTCGGTGCCCGAGACGCGCTCGGTCAGCCGCGGATCGTCCGGATTCGGGACGATGAGGGGGGCAGGATGCTTTTCGATCGTGGTCATGTCGCTCTCGTTAGCATGACATAAGCACCGAATGCAGATAAAGCACCCAGGAAACCGCCGGAACGTTCGGCGGCCGGGAGACGGACATGAAGGTGATTGGCCTTGCGGGGTGGAGCGGCGCCGGCAAGACGACGTTGCTGACGCGGCTGATCCCGCACTTTATCTCGGAGGGATTACGCGTCTCGACGCTGAAGCATGCGCATCACGCCTTTGACGTGGATGTGCCGGGCAAGGACTCGTGGCGGCATCGCGAGGCCGGCGCGGCCGAAGTGCTGGTTTCCTCGACCCAGCGTTGGGCGCTGATGCATGAGCTTCGCGGCGCGGGCGAGCCGGGGCTGCCGGAACTTCTGGCCAAGATGTCGCCGGTCGATCTCGTCATTGTCGAAGGGTTCAAGCGCGAGCCCTATCGCAAGATCGAGGTACATCGCATCGCCAGCGGCAAGCCGCCGCTATTCCCGGAAGATTCCGGAATTGTCGGGATCGCGACCGACGCTGCGCTTGAAACGACGCTGCCGGTGGCCCATCTCGATGATATCGCGGCAATCGCGGCGATGATGCTGCGGAGCGCCGTACCCATTGAAGACGTGCTGACGCAGGCGTAATCGAAGATCGGGAATCGAATGGCGCAACTGTCCGACGACTGTTTCGCGTTTGGCGGACCGATGATGTCGGTCGATGATGCCGTGGCGCTGATCGCCGGGCGCGTATCGCCGGTTGCCGAGACGGAAGTGATAGCGCTGCGCGCCGCCGACGGCCGTATTCTGGCGGAGCCGATTTTCGCGCCGCTGCCCTTGCCGCCATTCACCAATTCCGCCGTCGATGGCTACGCGGTGCGCAGCCGCGATCTGGCTGATGACGCCGAAACGGTGCTGCCGGTCGCAGGGCGTGTGCAGGCGGGTGCGCAGGCGGTAACGGTGATCGCGCCCGGGCAAGCCGTCCGCATTTTCACTGGCGCGCCGATGCCCGATGGTGCGGACACGGTGTTCATGCAGGAGGACGTCCGGCTCGATGCATCCGGGAAGGTCGTGCTGCCCGCCGGGCTGAAACCCGGCGCCAATGTTCGTCCGGCGGGCGAGGATATTCCTTCCGGTTATGTTGCGCTGCCTGCCGGACAGCGTCTGCGGCCGCAGGATGTCGCGCTGGCGGCTGCCTTGGGTTTGCCTCATGTAAAAGTCCGCCGCCGGATTCGGGTCGCGGTGTTTTCCACCGGCAATGAGCTGGTGTCGCCGGGCGAGGTTCGCGTGGGCGCGCAACTGTTCGATTCCAATCGCTTCATGCTGATGGCGATGCTGACGCGGCTCGGCTGCGAGGTCAGCGATCTCGGCATTCTGCGCGATCTGCGCGCGCCGCTCGGCGACGCATTGAAGAGAGCCGCCACCGGTCATGACCTGATCCTGACCACGGGCGGCGTCTCCACCGGCGAAGAGGATCACGTCAAAGCGGCCGTGGAGAGCGCGGGAAAGCTTGTGCTGTGGCGCATGGCGATCAAGCCGGGACGCCCGGTGGCGATGGGCATGATCGCGGGCACGCCCTTGATCGGCCTGCCGGGAAATCCGGTCGCGAGTTTCGTGACGTTCGTCCATGTCGTGCGCCCGACCGTGCTGGCGCTGGCGGGGTCCGCGCAGCAGGCGCCGGTTCCGATGCCGGTGCGCGCCGCGTTCAGCTACAGAAAGAAGATCGGCCGCCGCGAATATGTCCGCGTCCATCTGCGCAAAGGTGCAGACGGCGTACTCGAAGCGGTAAAATTTCCGCGCGAGGGCGCGGGCCTGTTGTCGTCGCTGGTCGAGACCGACGGCCTTGCCGAACTCGCCGA
Organism: Pseudomonadota bacterium; assembly: GCA_018240625.1. GTDB lineage: Bacteria > Pseudomonadota > Alphaproteobacteria > Rhizobiales > Xanthobacteraceae > Nitrobacter. The sequence continues at coordinate 829 of JAFEFK010000876.1, read as the reverse complement.
GGAGGTCGTGCAGGTCGAACCCGGACAGATGGTCGGTGTCCTCGCTTATGCGGCGCTGATGTGAGCAAGCCGCGATCAGGTTGACGCTCGTCATGCCGTTCGCCATGTTCGACGCATGACGACAATACGGTTGGATCTCACCGGACTGAAATGTCCGCTGCCGGCGCTAAAGACGCGGAAGGCGCTGAAATCGCTGGCGCCCGGCGACAGGCTGGAGGTGCTTTGCACCGATCCGCTTTCGGTGATCGATATTCCCAATTTGATCCAGGAGACCGGCGATACCGTGGAAATCACGGAACGCGCGGAGGATCGGATCGTTTTCCTGATCGAAAAGACGCAGCCGGTGCAGCCTGCGGCATGATCCGGCATCGGCCTTCTGGTGCTGAATCGCACCACTTTTTGATGATCGACAGGATAGCGAACATCTGTCGAAATGGTTGAGGACGCAGGTCGTATTTGCTCTCGCCGGATGCGGTTCCGCGTCGCACGCCGCAGACCATTTTCTCCTTGCATCTGGTATGCCAGGACTTAGGGTGGCTCCGGCAAATTAGAGTGAATCTAGAATGGCGCATGATCTGCAAAATCTGCAAAAAGTTCGGCAATTCGAGCACCCCGGCGAAGGCCGCCGCCGCGCCAAACCGACACCGAAGGGCCGGCAGGTTGATCCGGACGCGTTGCACGAGATCGAGCAGTTGCTTGGCGGTCGGCCGCGCCGCCGCGACCTGCTGATCGAATACCTGCATCTGATTCAGGACACCTATCGGCAGATTTCAGCCGCGCATCTCGCAGCCTTGGCTTCCGAGATGAAACTCGCGTTCGCGGAAGTGTT
>JAFEFK010000875.1 GCA_018240625.1 Pseudomonadota bacterium | reverse complement strand
CGTGCCCAATATGAGCGTCGAAAGCGCGGTCGCCATCGCCGGCGGCTTCTCGCCGCGCGCCAAGCGCGACCGCGTCACGATCACCCATACCGATGCACGCGGCACCATCCGCGCGACCGTCCCACTCGGAACACCCCTCAACCCCGGCGATACCGTCGTCGTCGGCGAGCGCTGGTTCTGATTTCTCGGATCTCTATTTCGTGAGATGCTTGGCAAAGAAGGCGAGGCTGCGCTCACCGGCGATATCCGCGCTTGTCTTGTCGTAACTCGCGCGCTCGTCGCAACTGAAGCCGTGCTGGGCGCCGGGGTAAATAAAGATCTCGATATCCGGTCGTTTGCCGCGAATGGTTTCGACGTCGGTCAGCGATATGCCGGTGTCCTTCTCGCCGAAATGAAGCATCGTGGGCACCTTCGGCTTATCGTCTGCGAAACGAACGATCGCGCCGCCATAGTAGCCGACGGCTGCACTCAGGCCTGACAGCTTTGTCGCCGCGGCATAAGCGACGCTGCCTCCGAGGCAAAAGCCGACAATCCCGATCGGGCCGATGGCTTTCACCGCATCGATCGCAGCCTGCGTATCGCGCAGCATCGCCGCCCAATCGGGATGTGCGACGAACTTTCGCGCCACCGCGACTTCATCCGGCGAATAGCCGGACTGGAAATTGCGCTCGCTGCGGTCGAAAATCGACGGCGCGATGGCGACGTAACCGTGGCTCGCGTAGCGATCGCACACCGCGCGGATATGGTGGTTGACGCCAAAAATTTCCTGGATCACGACAATCGCGACCTTGGGTGGGGTCGCGGGATCGGCGCGGTAGGCGCCGAGTTGAAAGCCGTCCGATGCAGTCAGGGTAATATCTTGTCCCACGTGTTATCCGTTCCTTGAGTTGGGGTGTCTCGCACTGGCCGCGAGTTTCAGGCGATCTTGCAAGAGGCGCAAGTCACCGCTGCGCGACCGCCAGTGCCGCTATCGCCACATCCAGCCGCGGCCCCAGTCGCCCTTCCAGCCTGCCAGGCGCCCCCTGCGGAATTGCAGATAGAGCCGGTCCTTGCGGTTGAAGAATCCGCTGCCGCCGTAATCGCGGAACGCGAGCAACACCTCATTGCCGGGGCGTCCGCTGACGTAATTCAGGGGTACACCGAGCGCGTCCGCGGCCGTTGCCTCGTCCATTCCGAACGCCAGCGGCGTGTTGTTCGACAACGTCGCCGTAAACGGCGGCGAATGCGGCGGAATGCCAGCCGGTTGCTGTGCGGAACTGGAAGTGATGCCCATCATGGACAGCGCGGCGACGCTGGCCGAGACGGAGATCAACGCGGTTCGTTTCATGAGGCCGCCTTTGCGATGGGTCGTTCGAGTGTGTCCAGAAATGGCATCACGGCGTCGATGAACGCCTGGGGTTGATCGATATTGACGGCGTGTCCCGCGGCCGGGATGACCGCCTTCTGCGCGCCGGGAATCTTCGCCGCCATGTAATCGGACGCCGCCAAAAACGGTGTATCGTCGGCGCCTACCACCACCAGAGATGGCACCTTGATGTGGGGAAGCAATTCGATCACCCGTGCATCGCGCTGGGTCAGCATGCCGTGCGCCGCCTTGGCGAGGCCCGCCGCGTCGCGATGGCTGACCGTTGACCGTTCGCGGCTGGCATTCTTCAGGACGGCCAACCCTTCGCGCTCGAACCGGTCGCCGGTCTCACGAGCGCGCTTGTTCCAGACTTGACGCGCATCGTCTTTCTTGAAGCCCGGACCGGTGTTGATGATGAGCAGGGCGCGAACCCGATCCGGATGGGCGCGGTAAAACGCGAGTGACATATATCCGCCGAGGGAGAGGCCGCCGACAATGGCATGCTCTGCGCCAACTTGATCCAGCAGCGCCGCCATGTCGCCAACGGTAAGTGCTTCACTGTAGGCCGACGGATCGGCGGGATAATCGGATTGCCCATGACCGCGCATGTCCCACAACACAAGCGTGTGATGTTCTGAAAGCGCCTCGATCTGGCCCGTCCACATCGCCGACGTCGAGGAATAGCCGTGGGTCAGCAGCACGACCGGCCCGCTGCCGAAGATCTCGTAATGGATGTTTACACCGTCGCGATTGATGTTTGGCATGCGGAGCTTTCATGCGGAGAACATTGCGTAAAACCTTAGCTCGACTTCCATTTAGATGGGAGTGGAGAGCGACGTGAGCCGCATAAGCTTATGTGATTGCGGCAACGCACAACAGATATCGCGTAGTACTTAGGGACCTCCCGCGGCTGGCTTTATCGATTCTAATTTGCATTGCGTCTAAAGTCGAACGCGGCCATTCTCTGCCCCGGCCGACATCGACCCGGTGGGTGTCGGTTTATTGCCCAGACGTGAGTTGCCGCCGTAAGCGGCATCAAACACCGGAGGGGAAGAAACGATGGCTACTCTCAACATCAACGGACGGAATATGTCCGTCGAAGCGGCAGGCGATACGCCGCTGCTCTGGGTCATCCGCGAACAACTACAGATGACCGGTACGAAATTCGGCTGCGGCGCCGGCCTCTGCGGCGCCTGCACGGTTCACGTCAACGGCGAAGCCGTCCGGTCCTGTCAGACCTCGGTGAGCGATGCCGCAGGCAAGAAGATCACCACCATCGAAGGCCTCAGCGCCAAGGGCGAGCATCCGCTGCAGAAGGCATGGATCGCGGAGCAGGTGCCGCAATGCGGATACTGCCAGTCAGGGCAGATCATGCAGGCGGCCTCGCTGCTCGCCAAGAACAGCAATCCGAGCAAGGAAGAAGTGGTCGCGCACATGGACGGCAATCTCTGCCGCTGCATGACCTATTCTCGCATCCAGAAGGCGATCATGCGAGCCGCGGCCGATATGCGCACCGCGTCCAACGCCGGCGACCGGAGGCCAACATGAATACGCATGTGAAAATCACCAAGAGCGAAGCCGCCGATCTTAGCCGCCGCTCATTTCTCGTCGGATCCGCCGCAGCAGGTCTGGCGTTGGGATATTCCGCGGTTCCTGGCTTGTTCGGAAGCGATGAAGCCCTCGCCGCCACCGCCAAGAATTTCGACCCGAGTGTCTGGTACGCGATCGGGCCGGATGGCCTTGTGACCGTAACGGTTGGTAAGGCCGACATGGGTCAGCATGTCGCGTCCACCATGGCCCAGCTGATCTCAGAAGAACTGGGCTCGAACTGGAAAGACATGCGGATCCAACTTGCGTCCAACGATCCGAAGTTCAACGACCCGGTCCTCGGTGCGCAGATCACCGGCGGAAGCTGGAGCACCATGATGAACTTCGATGCGATGAGCCGCGCCGGCGCCGCCGGCCGTATCGCATTGATGGAAGCGGCTGCCGGCATGATGGGCGTTCCGGCCGGCGAACTGACGGTCCGCGATTCCTTGATCACGCATGTGAAGTCGAAGAAGTCGAAAAGCTTCGCCGAAATCGTCAAGAGCGGCAAGATCACCAAGACCTTCACGCCCGATGATCTCAAGGCGATCAAGCTCAAGACGCCCGACCAGTACACCAAGGTCGGCGTGTCGGTGCCGCAACTCGACATTCCCGACAAGACCCGCGGTGCCGCTAAATACGGCATCGACGTCATGCTGCCGGGCATGGTGTACGGCAAGGTCGTGACGCCGCCGGTACGCTACGGCGCGACGGTGAAGTCGGTCGACGACAGCGCGGCGAAGAAGGTGCCGGGCTTCATCAAGGCCGTGGTCCTCGACGACAAGACCAAGACGACGACGGGCTGGGTGGTGGCGGTCGCCAAGACCTATACCGAGGCCCAGAAGGCCGCCGACGCGCTGAAGATCACCTACGATGGCGGACCGAACGCCAAGCTGTCGAGCCAGTCATTGTTCGACGAGGCGAAGCGTTTGCAAGGCCTCAGCGATTCCGGAGAGTTCTTCGTCAAGGATGGCGATCCGGCAGCGGCGCTGGGCTCCGCGGCGAAAGTGATCGAGGCGGAATACACCACCAACATCAATATCCATTGCCCGATGGAGCCGATGAACGCCACGGCGGAATTCACGGGCGACATCCTGCACATCTACACCGGCAACCAGTTCGCGACCCGCACGGGTGCGATCGCAGCCGGAGCGGCCGGGATCGATCCCAAGCATGTGGTGATGCATCAGATGTATCTGGGCGGCGGCTTCGGCCGGCGTCTCGATGCCGACATGACGGTGCCCGCGGTGCAGGCAGCGAAAGCCGTCGGCAAGCCGGTCAAGGTGATCTACTCGCGCGAGAACGACATGACGATGGATTTCTCGCGTCCGCTCACCTACCAGAAGGTCAAGGCGGGGCTCGACGGCGACGGCAAGCTGGTCGCGCTCAGTCATGACGTGGTGTCGGCCTGGCCGACCCAGCGCTGGGGAATCCCTGATTTCCTGTCGCCGTCGGTCGACAAGAAAGGTCCGCTCGACGCCTTCACGGTGAACGGTGCGGACTTCTTCTACACCGTGCCGAACCACTATGTCCGGGCGATCAAGAACGAGATGGCGCACGAGGCCACCCCGTCGGGTCAGTTGCGCTCGGTGGCGCCCGGCTGGACCTTCTGGGCCGTCGAAAGCATGATCGACGAGATCGCGCACGCGGCTGGCAAGGATCCGGCGCAGTTCCGCATCGAACTGCTCGACGGCAAGGGCAAGAATGACGGCGGCGCGCAGCGTCTCCGCAACACCTTGCTCGCGGCGATGGGGCTTGCCGGCTACGGCTCGCTCAAGCTGCCGAAGGGCGAAGGCATCGGTGTGGCCTGCGTCTCCTCACAAGAGAGAAAGACCGCAAGCTGGACCGCATGCGCGGCCCATGTCGCGGTGGCTCCCTCGGGCGAGGTGACGGTGAAGAAACTCACCGTCGCCACCGACGTCGGCACCCAGGTCAATCCCGACGGCATCCGTGCCCAGGTCGAGGGTGCGGCACTGTGGGGGCTGTCGCTCGCGCTGTACGAAAAGGCGACGTTGAAGGACGGTGGCATCGAGCAGACCAACTTCGACACCTACACGCCGCTGCGGATGAGCCAGTTGCCGGAGGTCACGGTCAACGTCATCTCCAACGGCGAGCCCGCCACCGGCGTGGGCGAGCCGGCAGTGACCGTGATCGCGCCCGCCATCGGCAACGCGGTCTTCAATGCCGTCGGTGCCCGTGTGCGCGGGCTGCCGATCACCGCGGAAGCGGTCAAGGCGGCCATGAAAGCCTGACGGCTGCTCTGAACAACATCGATCCGCCGGAAGCAGCGCTTCCGGCGGATTTTTTATGACGTCGCGGAATCGAATTCAGGTCCGGACAGCTTTGAAGATGTCGAGGATCGCCTGCGCAAATGCTTTTGGGTCTTCCTGCGGCGGATTGTGGCCGACATTCGCGAGCACGCGGCGCTCGTAATGTGCGCTGAAATGCTTCGCGTGATTTTCGGAGCCCTGCACCGGGTTCACGCCGTCGACGGCGCCGTGAACGTTGATAGTGGGTACGCTGATTACCGGCTGGCTGGCGAGTTGTGCCTCGATCGCGGCATAGCGCGGATCGCCCGGCGCGGCCTTCATGCGATGCCGGTAGGACTGGATCACCACATCGACGAAATCCGCATTGTCGAACGACTTCGCCGTTCGCTCGAATGTCGCGTCGTCGAAGGCCCAGGTCGGGGACCATAATTTCCACAACAGCCGGCACAACGCCCGCCGGTTTTCGGACAGGCCGTTGCGGCCACGTTCGGTGTGGAAATAATACTGGTACCAGTAGCGCAGCTCCTGTTCCGGTTCGGCCGGTTTGTGAGAGGCAGCAATATTCTGGATGTTGTAGCCGGCGCAAGTGACGAGTCCTGCGACACGCTCAGGCCACAACGCCGAAACGATGCATGCGGCGCGCCCGCCCCAGTCAAAACCGGCCAGTACCGCGCGCGGCGATTTGAATGCATCGAGCAGTTCGAGGAGATCGTGCCCGAGCGCCGCTTGTTCGCCGGAGCGCGGCGTGTCCGGTGACAGAAAACGTGTTGAGCCATACCCGCGCAGCCAGGGAACGACGGTGTGGAACCCGGCCTGAGTGAGAATGCCGACGACGTCGTCGTAACCACGCGGATCGTATGGAAAGCCGTGCAGCAGCACGACTGGCGTCGCATCGGCCGGGCCGCTTTGCTCGCAGGCGATGTCGAGCACCGATGTTCGAAGGCTGACGAGTCCGGCCAAAAATCTTCTCCGTGCGTCTCGACTTATCTGCAGGCGGCTATTTGCGGGCGCTGTTGCCCCCAATCAGCGATCCGGCCGGGAGTCACTGAAATCTTTGGCGAAATCATGAGTGGTCCGAGTTTCCGATTGAATTGTAGAGCGGCTGCTATGCTAGCATTAATAATACCCCTTAAGCTTCGGGAATCTACTCATCGGATAGTCTTCGGGTATGGGCCGTGGCCGCAAGCCGCCGAGGACGAATGACGACTTCAACAAACGCATCACCTGTACAGCGCCGCCTGCTTCTGGCGTCCGACCGAAGCGATCAAAGCAGCGAACTGGCGGCGATCCTGCAAAGCGTCGGTGAGGTCGAAGCGATTCCGACGTCCGATATTCCCGACGCGCCGGCAGGCCGGTTTTCCGGCATCGTGGTCGACATTAACCTGCGCTCCGCCGAGAGCGTGCAGCGGGTGCGCGACAAGCTGCGCGCGGAAGCCTATCGGTCGGTGCCGCGGCTGTTCGTTCTCGCGGACGCGCTTCACCACGGCTCGATGCAGGCATGGGCGCTCGGCGCCACCGACACCATTTCGCGGCCGTTCGACGCGCAAGGCATTTTGCAACGGATTCGTTCGGCATTTCCGGATGGCAATGGCTACGACGCGACGGCGAACGGCAAGGCGCTGAACCGGGGCATCAATGCGGCGCATGCCGTGCTGGTCAGGATATTCGAGCGGCTTCCGTCCGGAGTTCCGCTCGCTTTCAGCGACGTGGTGGAGGCTGAAAATCAGATCCTGAAGGCGATCAAGAAGTCTTCGTTGCGGGATTGGCTTGCCGCCGTCGGCCGCCATCACACTCACAGTTATCGCCACTGCCTGTTTGTCACAGGCTTCGCCGTGGCGTTCGCGCAGCACCTCGGCATGCGCGAGGACGATCAGCGCCGGCTGGCGCGCGCCGCGCTGTTGCATGACGTGGGCAAAGCTTTCATTCCCGTTGCGATCCTAGACAAGCCGGGCAAGCTGACGGACCAGGAAATGACCGAAATCCGCCAGCATCCGCGCCTTGGCTACGATGCGCTGGTGAAACAGGGCGGCTTCCCGCCCGAGATGCTTGATGTCGTCCTGCACCATCATGAAATGCTCGATGGTTCGGGATATCCCGACGGTCTGCGCGGCGATCAAATTAGCGACATCGTGCGCTTGACCACGATCGTGGACATTCATGCCGCGTTGGTCGAGAAGCGGGCCTATCGCCTGCCGTTCACGCATGCCAAGGCCTTCGCGATCATGGAAGAAATGGGCGGCAAGCTCGATCAGCATCTGTTGCAGGCGTTTCGTCCGGTGGCGCTGGGTTACTGACCGCTCACGCGGTTCGCGTGGTCATCACGCCAACAGCTTTCTCAGTTCCGCCTTCGCGACCTTTTCCAATGTTGAACGCGGCATCTCGTCGACGAAGCGAATCTCGCGCGGCACCTTGAAATCGGCCAGCGCTTGCCGGCACGCCGCCATTACCTCGTCGTGCAGCGCAGGCGACAACTTCGCGATCCCGGAGCGCGGAATGATGAAGACGACGGGTACCTCGTCCAGCATCGGGTGTTTCTTGGCGACCACCGCGGCCTCGCGGACGCCGGGCACGGTGATGACCACCTGCTCGATCTCCGACGCCGCGACGTTCTCGCCGCCGACCTTCAGCATGTCCTTGGCGCGATCTCCGAATTTCATGAAGCCGTTGTCCAGCAGCGCCACCCGGTCGCCGGTGAGGAAATAGCCGTGCGCGTCGAAGCTATCCTGCGTGGCCTTTGCGTTGTGCAGGTACTCCTTGAACAGCGAGAGACCGGGAATGCCGCGGATCGCGAGATTGCCGGTGCCGCCGACGGCGGTCGGTGCGCCATCGTCATCGGTCACGCGAATGCCGTATTCGGTCGCGGTCCGGCCGATCGCCATCGGCGTGTTCGGCTGATCGACCTCGCCAACGATGCCGTGGGTGATGGTTTCGGTCATGCCCCACCAGCCGATGATTTTCACGCCGAATGCGGCGAAGGCCGGGGGCTCGCAAATCGCCGTACCCCAAAGCCGGAAACTGTGCCGCTTTGGAATTTCGCGCTCCAGCAGCGCCTTCATGCAGAACGGGATCGTCGAGGTCCAGGTGCAGCCGTGCTGGGCCGCGACATTCCAGAACCGGCTCGCGGAAAAGCGCGGCTGGATCACGCAGCTCGCACCGACCCAGAGGCTCGCCAACATGGAATAGGCCAGCGCGTTGGTATGAAACAGCGGCAGATAAGTCTGGTGCACGTCGTTCGCGTGGAGGTCCTGATGCGCGGCGTTGACCTTTGCGCCCCATAGCGCATTGGCATGCGTCCACAGCACAGCCTTTGGCCGGGAGGTGGTGCCCGACGTATACTGGACACTGCACGGCGCGAACGGATCGGGCGCGCGGCGCGGCCGATCCGCGCTGTCGGCGAACAGTGTCTCAAACCGCTCGGTGCGGGCGGGCGCCTGACCTTGAGCCGGTGGGGTGCCGGCATCGTGTGCGATCACGGCGATCCAGCGCAGGTTGCGGCAATTCGCGGCCACGAGTTCGGCGTAAGCGGGCTGGGTGATCGCGGCGACCGCGCCGCAATGATCGGCGAAATATTCGATCTCGGCCGCTGCCGAGCGGGTGTTGGTGGTGACCGCGATGGCACCGAGTTCGACGCAGGCGAACCAGGCCAGCATCGCCTCGATACAGTTGTCCAGATGGATCAGGACGAACTCGCCGGGTTTTACGCCGCGGGCCACGAGGCCGGCAGCGAGCGAACCAACCCGGTCGTGAAACTCGCCGTAACTCCATTTGCGGGCAGGCGCATCGAACGGCGCCCAGATCAGAAACGGATGATCGCGGCGGGTTTCGGCGCGCATCCGCAACAGCCAGGGCACGTCGAGGCCTGCAAAGGGCCCAATGTTTCCTGGTCCAGGATCAAGCAAGGTCATCGTTTCATCCCGATCGTTGTCTCGGCGCTTTGGCGCTCTTGTCCAATTGAATATCAGGTCGCGCCATCCTGATAGGACGATATCTCGATCAGGCTGCCATCGGGATCCCGGCAATAGACCGATCGCAACACGCCTCGCGCACCTTGCTTGGCAACAGGCCCTTCCTCGATCGCAACGCCACATGCCTTGAGGTGGGCGACGACCTCGGCCGGAGAGGATGAGGTGAGGAAGCACAAGTCGTCGCTGCCGGCGGCCTCGTGATCCGCTGTGATCCATTCGACCTTGTCGGCATCGATCGGCCGCACATTGATTTTCTGGCGGCCGAAGATCAGCGACGTTCGAGGCTTTTTGCCCTGGCCCGGGTCGAATATCTTCACCTCCATGCCGAGAACCTTTTTATACCATTCGGCGGTGCGTCCGACGTCGACTACACTGATGACGAGGTGATCGAGCGCATCGATTGTCACGGGCATGAGTAATCCTTTCGGCGTAGAATCCCGAATCCGAAGTTCGCTCCACCATGCAGCGCCCTCTGTAGCGAACGTCCGAACCGCCACACCAGGTGCGCGGCAAAAGTGCCGCACTGGCCGGGCGGGCATTTGTTTGTTAGAACGCAAGCGGTTGTCAATTCAAGAGAGTGGACCGCGCGACACGACGCGGCCGCCGGGGAGAAAATCATGATCTCACGTCGCACCGTGCTCGGTCTGTTTGCAGCCGGAACCTCTGGGCTCGCACTCTCGACCAACAGGGCGGTCGCGCTCGATTATCCGAACCACCCGGTGCGTTTCATCGTCGGATATCCCGCAGGCGGCGCGACGGACATCTTCGCCCGCCTGACCGGACAGCGGCTGTCCGAGCGGCTGGGGCAGCAATTCATTGTCGAGAACAAGCCCGGCGCCGGCAACAACATCGGAACGGCGCAGGTGGTGAATGCGGAGCCGGACGGCTACACGGTGCTGCTGGTCAATCCCGCGAACGCGATCAACGCATCTCTGTATACGAAGCTTTCCTTCGATTTCATTCGCGACATTGCGCCGGTCGCAGGCTTCGCGCGCGTACCCAACGTGATGGTGGTGCCGAAGGATTTTCCGGTGAAGTCGGTCGCGGAGTTCATCGCCTATGCAAAAGCCAATCCGGGCAAGGTCAATATGGCGTCGTCCGGGAACGGGACGTCGATCCATCTGTCGGGCGAATTGTTCAAGGCGATGACCGGCGTGGAAATGCTGCATGTTCCGTATCGCGGATCGGCGCCCGCGGTCACCGATCTTCTGAGCGGCCGGGTGCAGGTGATGTTCGACAACCTGCCGTCATCGATCTCCCACATCAAGGCCGGCACCTTGCGCGCGCTCGCCGTGACGACGGCGACGCGATCCGCCGAATTGCCCGATGTACCGACGGTCGCCGAAACCGTACCCGGATATGAGGCCAGCGCCTGGTTCGGCATGGGCGCGCCGAAGAAGACGCCTGCCGACGTGATCGCCAAGCTGAATGGTGAAATCAATGCCATTCTGGCGGAGCCCTACATCAAGACCCGCATCGGCGAACTCGGCGGCGTCATCATGGCGGGTACGCCGGAGGATTTCGGCAAGGTGATCGTGGCGGAAACCGAGAAATGGGCGAAGGTGGTGAAGTTCGCCGGCGCACACGTGGATTAGGCTTCAGCTCACCGCCGCCGGGGCCGCGGTGGTTCCAGATTAGCCAACAGAATAGGCGGAGGACGCGAACATTCCGCGCCTCCCGCTGCCCGCGAACGTTGCCGACCCCGCGTCAATCGGCTAAACGGGACGCCACGCACCCGTAGCTCAGCTGGATAGAGCGTTGCCCTCCGAAGGCAAAGGTCACACGTTCGAATCGTGTCGGGTGCGCCATTTGCGTACAAAACCACGAACATTTCCGTTCTCGGTCTGTTTGCCGGCGATGGCGGCGCGGAGGATATCCTTGCTGCCGACGATCCGGATGGCCTTATCATCGACTTCAATGGCGTCGATGATCGAATGGATGTAGCCCTTCCGGGTATTGATGTCCGCGGTGTCGAGCTTTTCATTCATCAGCCGCGCGAAGGCGTCGATCTTTCCAGCGTCGATAGCGGCCGCGGTGCCGCATTGGGCACGGGCATGGTCCAGCGCCGCTTTGGCGCGTTCCCGCTGCGACTTGAGCGTGGCGGTACGTTCTCGCAGGAGATCGTCAAGTTCGACAATGCCGTCCTCGATCGAACGGTAAAGACGCTTGAGGCGATCTTCGGCGTCACTAAGCTCCCGTTGCAGATCGAGCAGCCTGCGGTCGGCTGACGCGCTCTTGGCTGCCTGCCGCTCCATCAGCGACTTCAGAAGATCGGCGATCCGGTCGGGAGCCAGGACCTGCTGCTTGAGATTGGTCAGAACGATCTCATCGAGCGTCCTCGCGGGAATATGCCGGCCCTTGCAGACGGTCTCTCCCTTCTGGTGCGCGCCGGCGCAGGAGTAGTACGAATACGACCGGCCCTGCCGGTTGGTCGTTCCAGTACGGGTCATTCCGCAGCCGCAGGATGCGCAGACGGCGATTCCGGTGAGCAACGAAGGACCGTTGACCACACGCGGCGGGGTGGCCTTCGGATTGCTCTTGGCCAGTTTTGCTTTCACCCTATCGAAATCCGCCTGCTCAATCAGGGCAGGCACCGGAATCTGGATGACCGTCGAGGGGTCGTATTTGCGTCCGTCACGGGAGCTGCGCACACCGTACGGCCACTGGCCCGTCGCATAGCAGCTGTTGGTCAGGATCTTGTGGACCGGTCCGACGCCGAAGGTTGCGCCGCGCCTGGTACGGTAGCCGTGGCTGTTCAGCCACTTCGTCGTTTCCTTCACGCCGAGCGGGCCGGTTGTGCCATCCCCGTCCAAGTACAGCTTGAAGATCAGCCTGACGGTTTCAGCTTCCACCGGATCGGTATCGAGCTTCTTCTTGATCTTCTGACCGCGTCGCTCCGCTTCAACGATCTTGTACCCGAGCGGAGGCGTTGCCCCATTCCAGAATCCCTGCCGCGCCGACTCCAACATTGCGCGTTTCGTATTTTTAGAAATTTCGCGCGAGGTGTGCTCGTCGAACGCTCCGATGATCTGTCGCACGAGAATTTGGCTAGGATCGTCGCCGGTAGGTTGCGTGACCGAAACC
>JAFEFK010000874.1 GCA_018240625.1 Pseudomonadota bacterium | reverse complement strand
TCGCGATTACCGAGGAAATGAAGGCCGTTCTGATGCGGACGGCCTACAACAGGATCATCTACGAAGCGCAGGATTTTACGGTCGGTCTGTTCGACAGGGCGGGTAACACAGTCTCCATCGGAATCGGCCTGCCGATGTTCATTCGCGGCATGAGCGACACAGTCAAGGCGATGCTCGCGCACTTCGGCGACGATATCAAAGAAAACGACGTGCTGCTGACGAACGATGCCTACATCACTGGTAGCCATCTCCATCATATGACGTTCGTCATGCCGATAGTCGTCAATGGCGAGATCATCGGGTTTTCGGCCTGCATGGCGCATTGGGTCGATATCGGTGGCGTGCTGAATGGCATGACCACGGATATCTTCGCCGAAGGCCTTCAGATGCCGATCGTGAAATATGAGCGCGAAGGCGTTGTCAATGACGATATCCTTGCGATCATCCGCATGAATGTCCGCGTTCCTACACGGGCGGAGGGCGACCTCAACGCCCAGGTGGCTGCCGTCAAGATTGGAGCCCGGCGGTTCAAGGAATTGGTCATGCGGTATAGCGTCGAAAGCGTGCTTGGCGGCATTGCCGCGATCATGGACAACACCGAACTTCTGGCCCGCAAACAGGTGTTGAGTATTCCGGATGGCGTCTATGAGGCAGAATCGTTCATGGACGATGACGGTGTCTCACACGGCGAGCGCGTCCCAATTCGGGTGAAGGTCACGGTCGTCGGCGATGAGATGGAGATCGATCTCTCCGCTGTCGCGGAACAGGTAAAGGGCTTCTACAATTCCGGCGAAGCTGCAGGGCGCGCTTGCTGCCAGGTGGCCTTCAAATGCCTCACGTCGCCGCTCGATCGTCCGATCAATGAGGGTAGCTTTCGGGCGTTGAAAATTGTGTTGCCGCCGGGTCGAATCGTGAGTGCGATGCGTCCGTCGGCGATGCGCTGGTGGATGACTTTCCCGATGACTGTCGTCGATACGATTTTCAAGGCGTTGGCACCGGCAATTCCCGACCGTGTAATCGCGGGGCATCATGCTGATCTGATGTCAGCGATCATAAATTCGCGGACATCCGACGGGGGGCTGATGATCTTCTCCGGCGGGCTGATCGGCGGTGGCTGGGGTGCCAAGAAAGGCGCAGACGGTTCGCACGCGACCATCTGCATCAATGATGGCGACACGCACAATGCGCCGGTCGAACAACTCGAAGCCAAATATCCGGTCATCGTCGAACGCTACGGACTGCGTGAGGATTCGGGGGGGGCGGGCCAATGGCAGGGCGGGCTCGGAACCGAGAAAGTCGGACGTGCGACATCAAGCATGATGCTCAACGCGCAAGTCGATCGCGTTCACTGCCGCCCCTGGGGTCTGTTCGGGGGATTGCAGGGAGCGGGCAATCAGGTGTCGGTTGTTTTGAGGGACCGGGGGGAGGTCGCGTTTCCGAGCGGAAAAGTTCTGGCGCGCGCCCTTGAACGTGACGAACGTTACATCCTTCGTTCCGGAGGAGGCGGTGGTTACGGTTCGCCGCTGGACCGCCCCATTGAGAAAATCGCCTCCGACCTGCAAGAGGGCTATCTCACGCCTGCTCGCGCTGAGCGCGTCTATGGAATCGTTTTCGGTTCGGAACCCGGCACCATCGATATAGCAAAAACGATCGAATGGCGGGCGCAGATGGCCAGGCAGGGGCTTCCGCTCGACGACGTAGAAATCGAGCCAGCCGCCACGCTCCTTGAAGATCATAGGACACACAAAGCCATGCGTCTGTCGTTTCGATGTTGCTAACCAAAGAATAAAGGGGAGGAAGACATGAAAACTCGGCGCGATGTTCTGGTGTTGGGCGCGGCATTGCCGTGGTTGATGGCTGGCAATGCGGCAGAAGCAGGCCCTGGAGGGTTTCCATCGCGCGTAGTTCGGATCGTGGTCCCATTCACGCCCGGTGGTTCAGCTGATTTGTCAGCGCGAATTCTGGCTGAGAAGCTTTCGACAATTTGGGGACAGCCCGTCATTATCGAGAATCGTCCCGGCGCCGGAACGACCATCGCATCCAGTTACGTCGCACACGCAGAGCCGACCGGATACATTCTCTATCTCGCTTACAATACATCTTATGCCGCGACGGCGACGATGTACCAGAAATTGCCCTACGACCCGTTGAAGGACCTCGCGCCGGTATCGCTTGTCGCTTCAGCACCCTTCATTCTTACGGTAGGTCCCAAATCTCCAGCTAAGACGTTCGACGAATTTCTGGCCTTGGTAAAAGACCCCAAGCAGGACATCACCTTCGCGTCCACAGGGACGGGAGCCGGCCCGCATCTGGCGACAGAGTTGTTCTTGCGCGAAGCCGGATTGAAAGCTCGCCATATTCCCTATCGCGGATCAGGCGAGGTCATAACAGCTCTGCTAGGTGGCTTCGTTCAATTCAGCTTCCTCGACGTCTCGGCGTTGGGGGCCCTGCAAAGCGGACAGCTGAGAGCGTTAGCAGTCACTTCACCGCAGCGTTGGGCGCAGTTACCGAAAGTGCCGACCATTGCCGAAAGTATGCACTCCAATTTTCAGATATCGAGCGATAGCTGCATTTTGGCGCCCGCGACCACGCCTCGGGACATCGTTTTCTTCGTCAACGCCTCCATCGTGAATGCCCTGGCGATGCCGGATGTCATTAAACGTTATTCGGATCAGGGTTTCATCGCCGTCAGCAGCACGCCCGACGCCTTATCGGCCAAGATTCGGACGGACATCGATCGCCTCGGGAAGGTGATCAAGGATCTTGGACTGACGACCGGATAGGCGATCCCGGTCTGGATTGCGAAGCGGACGGAAGCTACGCCCGCGTCAGCTATCCCGTCGTCTCAGGGTTGTCGGTTCATTTCTTTCGAGGCCATTGCAAATGCAAGAAAAGCTTACTTTCCACTCCGATGGACTGAAACTGTCGGCTGTCCTGCACGTGCCGGAAGGGCGGCAATCGGGACAACGGTTACCTGCTTTCATCGTTCTGCATGGATTTGTCGGATCGAAGGACGAGTCTCATGCCGAGATCCAGGCGCGGATGCTGGAGGAGATGGGTTATGTTGCATTGCGTTTCGATTTCCGCTGTTGCGGCGAAAGCGAGGGCGAACGCGGCCAGGTTCGGTGCTTCGATCAGGTTGCCGATACGAAAAATGCACTCACGTTTCTTTCCATGCGCGACGAAGTTGATCCGGCACGAGTAGGTGTCATCGGACATAGTTTTGGCGCGGCTGTTGCCGTCTATACTGCGGGCGTCGATAGCCGCGTTGCCTGTGTTATTTCATCGTGTGGCTGGGGAAATGGCGAGC
>JAFEFK010000873.1 GCA_018240625.1 Pseudomonadota bacterium | reverse complement strand
TCCAAGAAGCAGATCAGAAAAATCCCGTAGTTTCCTTGTTATTTCGGGCGTTTGCGGTTAGAACGCCGCCACGTCTCACGGCCCCCGCACCCCTGGAGGCTTGCCGTGACGTGAAACGGGCCGCGATTGCGGCCTTTAACTTTTTGAAAAACAAGGACTAAATCAATGGCGACCGTCAAGGAATTGAAGGCGACCGCACGTCCGAAGAGCGGCAAGGGGGCCGCCCGGGCAGAGCGTCGCGCCGGCCGAGTGCCCGGAGTGATCTATGGAAACAACCAGCCCCCGACGTCGATTTCGGTCGACGATGCCGAACTGCGCCAGCGTATTCTGGCCGGCCGTTTCCTGACCACGATTTACGACATCGAACTCGACGGCAAGAAGCATCGCGTGATTCCGCGCGACTTTCACCTCGATCCCGTCCGCGACTTTCCGATCCACGTCGATTTCATGCGGCTCGGCGAAGGCGCCACGATCCGCGTCAGCGTGCCACTTCATATCCAGAAGGCGGAAGCCTCGCCGGGCGTGAAGCGCGGCGGCACCGTCAACATCGTCACCCACACCATCGATCTCGAATGCGCGGTCGACAACATTCCGCAGTTCATCGAGGCTGACGTCAGCGGACTGGAAATCAGCCACTCGCTGCATCTGTCCGACATCAAGCTGCCGGCCGGGGTGAAGTCGCTGGCGCGCGAGGACGTCACGCTGGTGACGATCGTGCCGCCCTCGGGCTATGCCGAAGAACTCAAGGCGGCTGCGGCCGCCGCTGCCGGCGCCGCGGCGCCTGCCGCCGGTGCGGCGCCCGCTGCAGGCGCGCCTGCCGCCGCGGCTGCTCCCGCTGCCGGTGCGGCCCCCGCTGCAGGCGCGAAGGCGCCCGCAGGCGGTGGCGACAAGAAGAAGTAAGCAACCCTCGCCATGCGCCTGTTCGTCGGACTGGGGAATCCCGGCACGAAGTATCAGGGCAACCGGCACAATATCGGGTTCATGGCCGTCGATGAAATTGCGCGGCGTCACGGTTTCGCACCGTGGCGCCGCCGCTTTCAGGGCGAGACATCCGAGGGCACGCTCGATCGCGAGCGCGTCGTCCTGCTCAAGCCCGCGACCTACATGAACGAATCCGGCAACGCGGTGCAGGACGCCTCGCAGTTCTTCAAGCTGGGAGAAAGCGACGTCGTCGTATTTCACGACGAGATCGAGCTTCCGCCGGCCAAGGTTCGCGTCAAGGTCGGCGGCGGCATCGCCGGACATAACGGTCTGCGATCGATCTCCGCGCATATCGGCAACGAATATCGCCGCGTCCGGCTCGGCGTCGGCCATCCCGGCGTCAAGGAACTCGTGCACATGCATGTGCTGAACGATTTCGCCAAGAGCGAGCGGCCGTGGGTCGAGGCGCTGGTGGATATCGTGGCGGAGAATGCGGCGCTGCTTGTCACCGGCAAGGACTCCGCGTTCCAGAACAAGGTGCATCTTGCGATGCAGGCCAAGGGATTTGGCGAGAGGGAAAATGGTGCCGAAGGCGCCAAATGAAAGACAAGCCGTCATTGCGAGGCGCGAAGCGCCGAAGCAATCCAGTTTGCATAAGGCCGCTGGATTGCTTCGCTCAGCGCAAAATTGGCCAGAGCCAATTTTGTCGCGAGCTCGCAATGACGATCAAGAGGTTCCGAGGATTACATGGGATTCAAATGCGGTATCGTCGGGTTGCCCAATGTCGGCAAGTCGACCCTGTTCAATGCGCTGACCGAAACGGCGGCGGCGCAGGCGGCGAATTATCCGTTCTGCACCATTGAGCCCAATGTCGGTGAGGTAGCCGTGCCGGACCCGCGGCTCGATACGCTGTCGGGCATCGCCAAATCCGCGCAGATCATTCCGACCCGGCTGACCTTTGTCGACATCGCGGGCCTCGTGCGCGGCGCGTCGAAGGGCGAGGGCCTCGGCAACCAGTTTCTCGCCACCATTCGCGAGGTTGACGCGGTGGCGCATGTGGTGCGCTGCTTTGAAGACTCCGACATCACCCACGTCGAAGGCAAGATCGCCCCGCTCGCCGATATCGAAACCATCGAGACCGAACTGATGCTGGCCGACCTCGATAGTCTCGAGAAGCGTGTCGACAACCTGTCGAAGAAGGCCAAGGGCAACGACAAGGATGCGAAAGAGCAACTCGATCTGGTCAATCGCGCGCTGGTGCTGCTGCGCGAGGGCAAGCCGGCGCGATTCCTCGAGCGCAAGCCGGAGGAGGAACGCGCCTTCCGGATGCTCGGACTTCTGACGTCGAAGCCGGTGCTCTATGTCTGCAACGTCGAAGAAGGTTCGGCGGGCGAAGGCAACGGTTTCTCGAAGCAGGTGTTCGACCACGCGAAGAAGGAAGGCGCGGTCGCCGTGGTGATTTCCGCGAAGATCGAATCCGAAATCGCAACGCTGTCGCGCGCGGAGCGTACCGAGTTTCTCGAGACGCTCGGTCTCGAGGAAGCCGGTCTCGACCGCTTGATCCGCGCCGGCTACCAGTTGCTGGATCTCATCACCTACTTCACGGTCGGCCCGAAGGAAGCCCGCGCCTGGACCATCACCAAGGGGACCAAGGCGCCCGCCGCGGCCGGCGTCATTCACACCGATTTTGAAAAGGGCTTTATCCGCGCCGAAACCATCGCCTACCACGATTATGTCGCGCTGAACGGCGAAGCCGGCGCGCGTGACGCCGGCAAGTTGCGGCTGGAAGGCAAGGAGTACGTCGTCGCCGACGGCGACGTCATGCACTTCCGGTTCAATACATAGGCAGTGGCGCTTTATTCTTGGTCATTCCGGGGCGCCTGAGGCGGCGAATGCCCTGCATTCGCGCCGATAGGGCGAACCCGGAATCTGGCCAATGTTGCGTCTTGAACTTCAAGATTCCGGATCGCCGCTTACGCCGCGTCCGGAATGACGTCGAGGTTTTCTACCGCATCGCGCCCTGATCGCGGATTGCGCCGAGATGCTCGTTGATGCGAAACACGATCAGGATGAATTCAGCTGATATGCGCGAGAACACGATGCCGACCAGGACGCCGGCAAGGCTCAGAAGAATTGTGATGAAGCCGCCGAACGGACTGACGGCCATCAGAGCCAGACCCGAGAATATGCCCGACAATCCGGACAGAACGATCAGGGCGATGACCAGCCAATAGAATGTCTTGATGATGGTGGGCGTGATGAAACGGTCCCACTGAAATAAATCCCGGAATTCAAACATCTGCCGCTCCCCCTGGCGAATATAGCGCTGTCGTTATACGCAGAATATGCAGAGCCGGGCGGCACATAACCCCACGGGCCGTTCCGGGCAAGATCGCGGCCGCGTCATGCAGGCGCGCGGGTTGAGATTGCCGCAAATAACGGCCACAATCGGGCCATCCTTCAAACAATCCTCAAGCATGACCCTGACATTCGAAGATTTCCCGATCGGCCATTTCGGCTCATTCGGACCACGTCACGTCACGCGCGAAGAAATTATCGCGTTTGCCGCCGAGTTCGATCCGCAACCGATGCATCTCGATGAGGAGGCGGCGAAGCGTACCATGCTGCGCGGGTTGTCAGGTTCGGGGTGGCATCTGTGCTCGATCATGATGCGGATGATGTTCGATGGCTTTATCGGCGATACCGCGTCGCTCGGATCGCCGGGTGTCGACGAGGTGCGCTGGCTGTCGCCGCTGCGCCCCGGCGACGATCTGATGCTCGATATCGACGTGAGCGAAGCGCGTGTGTCGCGCAGCCGGCCGGAGACGGGAATCGTCACGTTCGCGCTGCGGGTTCGCGATGCCGCCGGACGGGTGTTGCTCGAGGCGAGGTCTCCGATCATCGTCAAGCGCCGCGACGCGGCGGCGCCGGAGACTTAACCGATGGGTTTTTTCGAAGACATCGAGGTAGGCCAGCGGCGGGACCTTGGCTCCTTTACGTTCACGGCGGACGACATCAAGCGGTTCGCAGCACAATTCGATCCGCAGCGCTTCCATCTCAGTGAGGAGGAGGGCCGCAAGTCGTTGTTCGGTGGTCTCGCGGCCTCCGGCTGGCATGTCGGTTCGGTTTGCATGAAGCTGCTGGTGGCAGATGGTCAGCGGCAGGCAGCCGAAGCCGTTGCGCGCGGTGAAACCCCGGCCGTCTGGGGACCTTCCCACGGATTCCGCGAATTGCGCTGGCTGAAGCCGGTGCTCGCCGGCGACACCATCAGCTTCACCATTGAAATCGTCTCGAAGCGTTTTTCGGCTTCGCGTCTCGAATGGGGAATCCTGCAGGCGCGGAATACCGGCACCAATCAGCGGGGCGAACTCGCGTATTCGGTGCTGGCAACCGCGTTCGTGCCACGCCGAAACCCGGCGGCCTGATCTCCAGATTCTGCCCTGCAGGAATTGGTTAGCCATTTCGGCCAAATTTCGATCAAGGAACCGGCTTGCCGTTAACGAGTTGTGAACCTTCAGACGGTCTTCTACAGCGAGAGGGTAATGGGGACGACAATGGCAGATCGCACCGGATTGAAGATCGTTGGCTTTTTCTTCGCAACGGTGACGCTGGCGGTGACGCTGGCGACCTGCATGGTGGTCAAGGGCTATGCCGACGGCGTGTATTCGCTGGAGAAGGTCGCGGCCGCGGATATTTCGGTTCGCTGATCACATATCGGGCAGCGTCCTGGAGCCTTTCCGCTTCTGATGGAATCAGAAGCGGGGCTCTATGTTTTTGGTTTGACGCGTTTTCTTCACGCGAACCGGCGGCCACTTCGCTCGAAAACGCTATAGAGACAACCGCGAAGCGCTAGCGAATCCAGGCCAGCGCCAGCACCGCCATGGCGATTGCAAGCAGCGCGATAAATCTGATCATGATGGTACCAACCTGCGGCGGCGAGGTTCGCAGCGGTATGGGCGCGGTTTTGTCCGGCCGGATCGTTTTCATCGGATGCTGCCCGCGGGAGATCCAACCGCAGTAACGCGGTGTCCGATCTTGGTCGCGCCGGGACACCGAAGGTTCATCGGGGCAGACAAACGCAAACCGCCGCCTCCCTCGCAGGTGGCGGCGGCGATGTGACGGAATGAAGTAAAAGCTAGTCGTTACGCAGGTTTTCCGCGGTGCGCTTCCATTGCGCGACGTTGTCCGCGATCATTCGCGTCGACTTCATCGCGGCCTGACTGAGCTGCGCATAGCCGGAGATTTCTCGCTGCACGCGCTGTCCTTCCGCATGCAGCAGATCGCGCAGAGCCTCGAGTTCGGTGACGAGATTCTCGATCTCAGCAAGCGACGTTCCGGCGACACGCTGGATCAGCGAGTTGACATTGTTGACCGTCGCTTCCGTGCTTGGCTCGAGTTTCACATTCGCCTCGGTGGTGGTGGTGACGGACGAGCCCGGTGCGGGCCGGCGCAGATAGGCGATGTCGTTGCGCACGAAGTCGCGGATACCGGCTTCGACCTCAGAGACGGCAGCGAGATTCGAATCGACTTCGGTCGGATTTGATTCAATTTTTTCAGATGAAATGGCGTTCATCGGCTGTTCCTTGTTTCGCGTTTGAGCGAGCGCGGACGTCCCCCGCACGACGAATTTCTAACGACGCCATCAGTGCTGCCGATTTTGACGACATCGGGGCCAATCTGAGGCGCGCCTCGTTCATTTCCGGAAATCAGACGCGCTTCTGCGCATTCACCAGCTGCGTTTGAACGCCGCCAAGGCTGCGATTCGCAGGACCAAGCGTTGTTTCGCTGATCGAGCCGATGATGCTTGCGCCGTCGAACAACTTTTGCTCGGCGCGGATCTTGCGAAGCCACTTATCGTCCGTGGATGACAGCGACTGTCCCGCGCTCAGGGCTGCACCAAAAAATAGCCCCGCTTGAGGGCGGGGCCCTGTTCAGACACGAGGCCGGCAAATCTGATGCGAGATCAGGCGATTTTCGGCAAGTGAATGGGGTGCCCCAGCGCCTGTTCGACAAGGTCGAACGTGTCCACGATCACGCGCATGTTGCTGAGCTTGCCACCTTTGAACTGCGCGAACTGAGCGAGACGTAGACTGATGGGCTTGTTCTGGTTGAGCGCCGTCAGCGAAAATCTCATCATGGACGCCGCCATATCCACGCCGAGCATGACCGACTCGCGGTCGAACCGGTGGACCCGGACGTTATCGGCAACCTGGCGACAGACGTCGAGCACGGCGGCCTTGCCGCGCCGCGCGCCGAAGAAGGGAAACATGTCGATCGGTCCGTAGATTGCCCATTCGACCTCATCGTCGATGAGGGCATCGAGCTCGTCGGTGTGGCGCTCATTGATCGCACGGTACAACGCGCGTGAA
Source organism: Pseudomonadota bacterium (assembly GCA_018240625.1). Taxonomy (GTDB): domain Bacteria; phylum Pseudomonadota; class Alphaproteobacteria; order Rhizobiales; family Xanthobacteraceae; genus Nitrobacter. The sequence continues at coordinate 5,428 of JAFEFK010000873.1, read as the reverse complement.
AAACGCCAGAGGCTGTGCTCTGTCATTGATTCTGTTTCCTGAAATTTGAGTTGTGAACAGCACACGGCCTAGACCAGAGGCGCCGTCTGGCGGCGCCGTGCCGAAATGCTTGTTCCAATTACTTTAGGCTTCAAATAGGATGGCTTGCTGCGGTTGCAAGGAGCATTTTTTGCATTGCATAAATGCCAACTCTGGCGCGGCTGCCCATTCAACGGTCAAGATATTGAAAAGGCGAGCTATTGCCTTGTCACGATGCAGCCGAGAGAAATTTGCCCGGTGTTAACGGTCCCGCCGTCCGGGCTCCTGACGTTCGATAGCAATCTTGCTGTCGCGTGCCGCCAAGACGCCGAACACCACAGCGCCGGTGATGGCCCCGATCAGGGTGCCGAGCGGCATGAAGGTGAAGAACACCAGCATCCCGCTATAGCCCTCGAAACTCGTGGTTTTTGAGACTTCGACCCAAGCGATGCCGGCGCCGATACCGAGAACCGCGCCGCCAAGTGCACCGAGAATCAATCCCAACAGCGAGAGCAGCGCGATCTTCATTTTGCCGACGCCATCCGAACTATCCCAAGTCAACGATCCCGTCGGCCTGCTGTCGTGAGGGCCTTCATTTTGTCACCGTCCGGCAAAATCGGTTCAATGCGAACAGCGCATTCGGCTATTCGGCGCGCCTGTCCGAGGATCTCGCCGCCGGCGCGCCGGCCTCACGGTATCTGACATCTGCGTCCTCCGCCGTCGCTCTTAACCGGGCTTCTCTGTCACATAGTGAAGAGGCGCGTGATCAAACGGGATCTGGGGTCCTGCGCTGGACCGGGACCCAGATTGGATGTGGGCCAACGCGGCTCAGCGCAACATCGCGCCGCGCATGGTTGCGGCAAAACTTTCCGTCAGGTCGTGGCCGAGGACCTGCTCGACGACGTCGAAGGAATCGAAAAAAGAACGATGCTCGCGAATGCGGCCGTTGTTGAGGGTGAAGAATTCTGCGTTCTCGAACTGGACCACGCGCTGGTCGTTGCGCTTCTGCAAGGCTAGCCGCATCATCGTCGCGACGCGCGGCCCGTCGACGGCGATAAAATGGAGTTCGTACTTCCGGCTCGAATATCGCTTCTGCTGCGTTTCGATCGCATCCGGAATCCAGGACTTGCCGTGCTTGTGACCGAGGTGCGGAAACAACTCGATCGGTGCGTAGGTGATGGTATCGAAGTCGTCATCACAGCACGCCAGCGTCGCCTCGACATCGCCGCAGTAGAAGGCCTTCAGGAAATCGAGCACGCACCGTCGGTTGACCTCCTCGACCATATTCCCTCCGCCGGTGTTGGGCCCGACTCTGTTTCCTGCGGCATTGTGAAGAGTATTGCGCCGGGATCAAGCGGCGTTGCCAGCCAAGGAGTACTACTTTCTGATGGCAAGCTCGGGCGTCGTGCCGGTCATCGCGCTGCACACGTCGCACTGCGTGCCTATATGGAAGGCATGGCCAAAACAGACGTCCTCGCAACCGCACAATCGCGCCGGCCCGCCACGGTGCTGATCTGCAAGAAATGCCTCAAGCGCCGCGAATGGGCGGGCGATCAAGCGCGCGCTGAAATCGGAACTGAAGGCACTGAACCACGTGCGCGGCGCGAGCGGTTCTCGCATCGTCAAGACTGGTTGCTTCGGCCTTTGTCCGAAGCGTGCGGTAACGGTGGCGAGCGGGGCGACGCTCGCGCGCGGCGAATTCCTGCTGGTGGCAGATGCCGATCAGGCGGCGTCGTCGTCGAGACTGACGGCGCGAGACCTGAGTGGTTCAGGCTTTCGCTGTCTTCGCCGGTTTCGATTTCGCGGGTTTCTTGCCGGGCACCTTTTTGGCCGCCGCGGCCTGTTGCGACGCAAGGACGTCAGCGGCTCGCCGCATCGCACGCGCGTAGCTATCGGCGGCGTTGTCGGCCGACATCTGCAGCCGCCTCGCGGCCGCCGTGCCTTCCTCGAGCGCGTGCTTCGCCAATTGACGGTAGCGCTGCTTGGCGGCCGCGTCCTTTGCTTTGGCGGCAAGCGCGAGGGTGCGATCGCGGCGCGCCTTGACGGCGGCCGTCAGGCTTTTGTGCTGCTGCTTTGCGAGTTGCCGGATGATGACATCGAGATCGGCGTCCGCCATGGATCAGCCCCTTGGGTGTGCGAGACAATTTCGGAGCGATGACCTAGCAGGCAGCGCGGGAGGGGGCAATGTGCCGGGCGCGTTCGGACGATGCCTCGCCACTTGAAAAACCCGACATGCCGCCTATTTCGGCCTAGTGCGGTGGTTCAGAAGTTCGCTTCATCATTCTCGGCGAGCCCTTCAAGCGAACTTCTGAACTTAAACCGCACTAGAATTATAAGTTTGCTAGTGTCCTTTCGAATCCGAAGTTCGCTACGGACGTGCTGCATAATGAGGCGAACTTCGGATTCGGGACACTAGAACATGACGGGATAAGACTCACCCACCGGCGTCGTCCCCGCCGAACGAATTCGGCGCGAGCGCAAGCGAGCCTCGAAGGATGGGCCGCCGCCCTTCGAAACGCCGCTTCGCGGCTCCTCACGGTGACGGCGATTCAACCTCAAGACATCCGGCTCTCAGTGCAGCCATCGGCCAGCACCAACCTGCTCGTCGTCGTCGTGTGACGCACCTTGAACAGGTCTTGAATCCCGGGGTCGCTGAGGAAGGCTTCCGCTCTTCCACGATCCGGAAATTCGATGATGACCATGCGCTCGGGCTTCCAGCCGCCCTCAATCGGCGTTGGCTGAACGCCTTGAACAATATACTTGCCGGAATGCCGCGCGATGAAAGCCGGGATCTCAGCGACGTATTTTTTGAAACCGCTGAAGTCAGTGATCGTCAGGTCGAGTACCAGATACGCCTTCATTGCTTGCCTCGCGAACCCGCATCCGGCGGCCAACTCGTCTCGACAATCTCGATCAACCTTCAAGACGGCGCCATCGTCTCCTTGACCTTGGCGATCAGTGCGCTCAGCGCAAACGGCTTTGCGAGGAACGCGAACTGCTCGTTCTCCGGCAGGCTCTTGTCGAAGGCCTCTTCCGCGTAACCCGACACGAAGATGATCTTGAGGTTGGGATTGCGGACGCGCATTTCGCGCAGCAGGGTCGGCCCGTCCATTTCCGGCATCACGACGTCCGAGACCACAAGATCGACCGCGCCATCTCTCTCCTCGAGCGCTTCCATCGCCTCGATGCCGTTGGACGCCTCGATCACGCTGTAGCCGCGCGAGCGAAGGCCGCGCGCGTTGAGCGAGCGCAGGCCCTCCTCGTCCTCGACGAGAAGGATTGTGCCGTGCCCGGTGAGGTCGGTGCTGCCCGGCTTCGCCGCGGGCGCCGGCTCTTTGGCCACCGCGCTGGTCGCGGCGGGGTCCGGCTGCGCCTCGAGTTCGGGATGATGGCGCGGCAGGAAGATGCGGAACGTCGTGCCTTCGCCTGTTCTGGAATCGACGTAGATGAAGCCGCCGGTCTGCTTGACGATGCCATAGACCGTCGACAGGCCGAGGCCGGTCCCCTTGCCGACCTCCTTGGTCGAAAAGAACGGCTCGAAAATCTTGTCGACGATCTCGGGCGGAATGCCGGTGCCGGTGTCGCTGACCTCGACCAGCACGTAGTCCGCGCTCGGCATGCCCTTATAGGCAAACCTCGCCACTTCGGCGGCGGGAACGTTTGACGTCCGGATGCCGAGCTTGCCGCCGCTCGGCATGGCGTCGCGGGCATTGACCACGAGATTGACGATGACCTGCTCGAATTGCGAGACGTCGGCCTTGACCGGCCACAGGTCGCGTCCATGCACCACGCCGGGGAACGTCACCTTCTCGCCGATCAGCCGCTTCAGCAGCATGCCGATGTCGCTTAACGTATCGCCGAGATCGAGCACCTTCGGCTGCAAGGTCTGCCGCCGCGAAAACGCCAGCAGTTGCCGAACCAGCGCCGCGGCGCGATTGGCGTTCTGCTTGATCTGCATGATGTCCTGGAACGACGGATCGGTCGGCTTGTGCGCGTTGAGCAGGAAATCGTTCGCCATCATGATCGCGGACAGCACGTTGTTGAAGTCGTGCGCGATGCCGCCGGCAAGCTGGCCGACCGACTCCATCTTCTGCGACTGATTGATCTGGTTCTCGAGCGTGCGGCGCTCGGTGGTCTCCAGCATGTAGACGATCGCCGCCTCGGTGTCGCGATCGTCGTCCTCCACCGCGGTGACGAAGAACTGTCCCCAGCGTTCCCGGGGACCGTCCAGCATCACCTCGACCGGCGGAATATCGCCCTGCCCTTCCGCCGCGGCACCGATTGCCGCACTCAACTGGCCGCGATCGCGTTCCTTGACGGCGGCCAGGATCGATTTGGCGGCCGCGCCGTCCGGACTCAGGCTTTGCGCGAGTTTGGCGAACCGCGCATTGGCGCGATCGACGATGCCGGACTTGTCGACGGTCGCAATCGCCATTGGCGTGTGATCGAAGAAGCGCATGAAGCGGACTTCGGCGGCGCGCTGCGGATCGGCGCGCTCGTCGCGGGCGCGGCTGACCACCAGCGTGCGCGACGGGCCCGGCACGCCGTCGGCGCCGAATGCCAGCTTGTGGTAGAGGCGCGCCGGCATGGTTTTGCCGTTGCGCATCCGCAGGTCGATGTCGAAGACCTCGGTCTTGACCTCGCCGGGTGCTGCGACGATCGACGTCAGCAGAGAAGCGCCGTCACCCGAGACGATGTCGGTCAGCTTCAGGCCGCCCGAACCGACTTCGGCGAGATCATAATCCAGCCAGTTGGCGAGCGTGGCATTGATGTACGCGAGATTGCCGGCCGGATTGACCGAGAAGAAACCGCACGGCGCATGATCGAGATACTCGATCGCGTGCCGCAGTTCCTGGAATACGTCTTCCTGCCGCTCGCGGTCGCGCGTGATGTCCGCGACCGACCAGACGGCGTATCTGGATTGACGCTTCGCCTCGCCGAGCGGACGAACCCGCATCCGTAGCCAGCGGCCGTGCGCGCCGTCGGTCGCGGCAATGCGGACCTCTTCCTGCTGGCGCTTGCCTTCGCGGGCTGCCTTCAGCAGGCGGAACACGGCTTCGGACACATCGGGATTGCCGATGAACACCCGCTCCACCGGCCGGGCGTCCAGCATCGACGCCGCGCCGGTCAGGGCGAGATAGGCCGCATTGGCGTAAACGAGGTGGCCGCCCCCGTCGGTGACGGCAATGCCGTCCACGGCATGATCGGCGATCGGACGCATCAGCGGATCGTCGGCGATGCGATCGGCGAAGCGGACAATTCCGGCCGCAAACGCGAACAGCGTGAACAGCCCGACCATCGCCAGCAGAGCCAGCAGCGCCAGAATATAGGGCTGGGCGTTGGCGCGTCCCAGCGTCATGAAGGCAACGGCGGCAGCGATAATCGCGCCCGCGACCAGCAGTACCAGCAG
>JAFEFK010000872.1 GCA_018240625.1 Pseudomonadota bacterium | reverse complement strand
TAAGAATGAAGCCGCCAGCGCCTGTTTCAGGCGAAATCTCCGTGGAAATGGCGCGCATTCCCGTTGGCAAGATCGCTGCCATGAAACCGGATCCGTTCGCTCTTACGAGCTTGGGTTCGCGAATGGGCTCCCCCGCGATGAAGGGCGAGCGGGCGATGGAGCCGACCAGTTGCGTGGTTGCGTCCGGACGCTGATCGCGGCGAATGAAACTGGCGCTCGCGGTCTCGGCCGGCCAGGCCTGCCATGCGACGTCGGCCGGATTGACGGCTTGTCCGAGCGGGATGTCGGATTTTGCGACCAGAACATCAACGGTCTTGAGCTGCGCGGTCTGCGCAGGCTGCGGTTTGTTGTCGGACCCACTCGCGAGATAAGCAGCAATGCCGCCGGCTCCGACAGCGATGGTCAGGACCACAATGCGTGCGGTATTCATACGCTTCACTTTCCACATTACGCTGCGACGCTTCCGCCGCTGTAACCGGAGTTGAACAGCTATTCGTCAAAGCATGGTTAATGAGGCGTATCTAAATCGCGTTAACGAGAACTTTCTCGAACGCGTTCAGTGAATCGCGAAGTGGGCGAGATTCACGGCTTTGATCCAGTCCGTTTCCGGATAGATCAGGAGGGCTCCCAGCGCGAGCGCGATGCCATAAGGAATTCCGCTTTCCTTGCTGTGCAATCGGATCAGCCACGCTTGGCCGTGCAGCGCCGCGGGAAGCGGCCATTGCCGGAACTGGAGCAGCAGCAGCGTTAGAGCGCCGCCGAACAGAGAGGCGTAAACCAGGTAATCCAGCAAATGTCCGAAGCCGAACCAGAGGGCGGCCGCCGACGCCACTTTCGCATCGCCGCCGCCGACCCAGCCCATCGCAAAGCAGATGAAGGCGACGGCGAGGACGATCAATCCGGCCCCTGCATGTATTATGATTTCGTGCAAACCCATACCGCTCAATATTGCAAGAGCGATGAAACCAGCGCCGAGCAGCAGCGAAATACGGTTGGAAATGGTCATGGTGATCAGGTCGCTCGCCGCGGCAAACGCCATCAACGCCGGAAACAACAATAATCGGACAATATCAAGAATCATGCGGAGAGGCCTGCGCGGCAGCCTTGCGGTCGAGGGCTCGTCCCAACGTAGCCCGCAGAAGTGAACAATCGGGAAACGGCAACACGCAAATGGTTACCAGATGCCGAGAATTCGCCTGGCGAGCACCAAAAGGGCGAGAATAAGAGCCGTGCATACGATGACGTTTGGATTGGAGGCCATTCGCACGGCGGCAGATCTTGGCGCAGTTCGCTCGTAACGCGGTTTGCTCACAGGTCCTGCACTTTGTTCGAGGGCATTTCGCCACCTCGGATGTCGGTCTGACCGTTGATAAAATAGAAAGGGCCTCGGTGTCCCGAGGCCCTTAATTTAGTCAGACAGTATCGCTTACTTGAGCGAGCTGCTGATGGCGGTGAAGTTGGAGCTCAGCTTGGTGCCGAGGCCGTTCACGGCGGCAATGATTGCGAGTGAAATGCCAGCAGCGATCAGGCCGTATTCGATCGCGGTAGCGCCGGATTCATCCTTCACGAAACGTGCAATAAGATTCTTCATGACTAACTCCATGGGTTCACGTGGCTGTCGAAATAACACCTGGTCCCAACGGCGTTCTCAGCACCGTGACCATGACACCACCGTAAGACGGGAGAAATTGCAGCGCAGTTAATTCGATTGCGGAAACACGGGCGTCACGGTCTCTTCTTTCTCAGAGTAAATTTAGATTTAAAGATGATCGATAAATTGCATTTTGCTTGAATCCTCCGGGATCATTCTTTGGAGGGCAGGAATCTCGAGGCATTCCAAGGCCCGGTTCACGCCTCTTTAAGCACGGGCCGATAACCCTGTGTGATATCCTGACGAGAGGCGCACATGCCAAGCTTGCTTTCCGATGTCATCGAGATGCTGGGTCAGACCATTATTAAGGTCGTTCCCATCACGCTCGTCCTGGCCCTGGTATTTTCGGTGCTGGCGCATTTCTGGGCATGCAACCCGGGAACGCCGTGGTGGCGAAAGCGCGAACTGGCAACCGATATCTGCTACTGGTTCTTTGTGCCTCTGATTACCCGGGTCGTTCGAATTGGCCTTCTCGTTCTGGGCGCTGGCTTTATTTTCAACATCCATGGTGCCGACGAGTTAATCGCCTTTTATGATAACGGGCACGGCCCGCTGTCCGAGCTTCCATTGTGGGTGCAGGGCGCGATGTTTCTTATCCTGTCGGATTTCATGTTGTACTGGACTCACAGGATGTTCCACGGCCGTGGCTTCTGGAAGTATCATTCCATCCATCACTCGTCCGAAGATCTTGACTGGATTTCTGCCGCCCGGTTTCATCCGGTAAATCTGTTTCTGGGGACCGTGGCGGTCGACGTCATCCTGCTGATGGCCGGCATTTCGCCGAATGTCATGATTTGGGTCGGACCCTTCACGACATTCCATTCGGCCTTTGTGCACGCCAATCTCAATTGGACGTTCGGGCCGTTCAAATATGTGATCGCAACTCCTGTTTTCCATCGCTGGCACCACACATCGGTCGATGAAGGGGGGGATACCAATTTTGCAGGGACTTTCCCGCTCTGGGATATTCTTTTTGGCACTTTCCGGATGCCGGAGAACGAATTGCCCGCCAGCTACGGAACCGACGATCCGGAGTTTCCAACCCAAATCGCTGGCCAGCTGGTCTATCCGTTCCAGAAGTAACGCGATCACTGCGCTGACCGGACGTTTGCAGTTCGTTCATCAATTAACGGCACATTTGCCATGTCGGGCACCGTCACCGCGGCGTGTCGCTTTTGTCGGCTCAAAATGCCCCGGAGTACAGTATGTGGTTCAGATTCCTGCGTAATCGTTCGCGCATTTCTCTCATCGGTCGGTCGCTTGCAACAGCGATCACCCTTTTGCCTGTGGCGGCTTTCGCCGAAGCGACCAGCGACCCCATCGCGGTCAATGTTGATCAGGCAAAATTAGTCAAATTGCCGGCGCAGGTTGCAACGATTGTTGTCGGGAATCCACTAATTGCCGATGTATCCCTGCAACCCGGCGGGCTCGTGGTAGTCACCGGGAAGGGCTATGGCGCGACGAACGTGATTGCGATGGATCGTGCCGGCAGCGTCCTGGTAGACCGCGTCATTCAGGTCGAGGGTCCGACGGATCAGGTAGTGACCGTCTATCGTGGTGTGGAACGCGAGTCGTACAGCTGCATGCCGGTCTGTCAGAAGCGGATCACTCTTGGAGATGGAAGTGCCTACTTCCAGTCCACAATGGATCAGGCCAACAACCTGAATTCGCAGGCCAGTGGCAACGCCGCAGCCGCCGCAAAGCCATAAGTCCAGCGATCTCTGGCGCCGCCGCGAGTCCGCGTTCAACAGACTCGGAAATGGTTAATATCCGGTTAACGGCTAGGGCCATTCTGTTTCTATCGGACGAAACACTTCGACAATCAGTTTGCGGTAGTCCTTGACGGTAGATAAGTCCCGCCGTTTTCGAGGATTTTACGATGTCGTTCCCGCCGGATTTCATGAGGGCACCTGCAAAGGTGGTCCGTCGTTTTCGCGGCAGTCAGCGCGGGTCGGCGGCCGTGGAATTCGCTCTCGTCGCGCCGCTGTTTTTCGCGCTTCTCTTTGCGATCATCGAAACCGGCCTGATGTTTTTTGCAAGTCAAAGTCTGGAGACCGCGCTGCAGGATTCGGCGCGCATGATTATGACCGGCCAAGCGCAGATCGCAAATTACGACAAGGCCGGTTTCAAGCAGAACGTCGTCTGCAAGAACGTCAGCATTCTGTTCGATTGCACGAACGGAATTTTTGTCGATGTGACGAGCTATTCGACTTTTTCAAGCATATCGCTTTCGGATCCGATCACGAGTGGCAACTTCGTCGACAATACGCAATACAATCCCGGTGGACCCGGTAATATCGTTGTCGTTCGCTTGTTCTATCAGTGGCCGATATTCGTTACGGCACTCGGTTACAACATAGCCAATCTGAGCGGTGGCAAACGACTGTTGTCGGCAACGGCCGCCTTCAAAAACGAACCGTACGGGAGTTGATAACGTGAAGCCGATGTCCAGGATCTGGTCTTGCGTCAAGGCTTCGGCGGCTAGCTTGCGCCGGGATTCGCGCGGTGTCGCAGCGACCGAGTTTGCGATGATCGTGCCGATGATGCTCGTGATGTTTTTTGGAACAGTCGAAGTGTCGTCAGGCGTGGCGATCAATCGAAAGGTTACGCTGATCGCGCGGACGCTGTCGGATCTGACATCTCAATCCACCTCGGTCGGCGACTCTGACATGACGAATTTCTTCGCTGCCAGTTACGGGATTCTGTGGCCGTATCCGTCGACACCGACGTCAGCTACAATTTCCGAATTGTATATCGATCCTACGACGTCGGTGGCGCGGGTGCAGTGGAGTAAGGGGTCGGCACCTCGGGCACTGGGATCGACGGTCACCGTTCCGTCAGGCCTTATCGGCAAGGATTCATCGGGCAACACGATTGCTAATCAGTACCTGATCTTCAGCGAAGTCAGCTATGTCTATACTCCGACCATCGGCTACGTCATCGCAAAAGCCGGCATGACGCTCAGCGACACGGCCTTTACGCGGCCGCGCCAATCGACTTGCGTGTTCTACTCTCCTGCGGTCGCGCCATGTCCCACCTCATGATGGTGGGATCGACGCCATCGGCTGACTTTGTTGTCACATCGGAAAAAAGGCCGCGCTCAACGCACGGCCTTTGGTAACCTGATTTTCGATCTCAATCGCACCGTGCGGCGCGAAGGCTGCTCAGCCTGCAGCGCGCAAATTGTCCGCTGACGATTTTCCAGAGCGGCGATCTGCAACGATCTCGTAGCTGATCTTCTGGCCTTCACGCAACGTTCCAAGTCCGGCGCGCTCGACTGCGCTGATGTGCACGAACACGTCGTTTCCGCCATCGTCGGGTTGGATGAAGCCGTAGCCCTTGGTTGCGTTAAACCACTTCACGGTTCCCATGCTCACGGGGTAGTCCCTTCTCAAATACATATGTCGAAACCCGTTTTTGACGGGCTGGTGAGATCGAATTTTTGGAAGGGTCGTCAGCGTCTAAACCGGCTGTACCGGTGGATAGCTAATGTCGTCCGGCCGAAAATCGATGAAGCCATAATATTCGAAGGCAAGCCTCAAAACAATCCTGAGGTGCACGATTTTTTGATGTGTAACGGCAGCTGCCGGGCCGGCT
>JAFEFK010000871.1 GCA_018240625.1 Pseudomonadota bacterium | reverse complement strand
CGTGACGCATTTCCTTATTCTCAATCTCTGCCGACCGCGCGTCGGACGTGTCGGGCAGGTGGGCTTCCTGTGTTCGCCCTGAAAGAGGCGAATAGTGACGGGCGAATAGCGAGTAGTTTTCTATTCGCTACTTCCTATTCGCTACTCGCTCTCTTCTCAGTAGTGATCCTCAAAACGCTTCGCCAGTTCGTCGATGTTCTCCGGCGGCCAGCCCGGCACTTCCATACCGAGATGCAGACCCATCTGGGCCAGCACTTCCTTGATCTCGTTCAGCGACTTGCGGCCGAAGTTCGGGGTACGGAGCATTTCCGCTTCCGACTTCTGCACGAGGTCGCCGATGTAGACGATGTTGTCGTTCTTCAGGCAGTTTGCCGAACGCACCGACAGCTCGAGCTCGTCGACCTTCTTGAGGAAGGCCGGATTGAAGGCGAGATCCGGAATGATCTCGGCGGCGACTTCCTTGCGCGGCTCTTCGAAGTTCACGAACACGTTGAGCTGGTCCTGCAAGATGCGGGCGGCATAGGCCACCGAGTCATCCGGCGTGAGCGCGCCATTGGTCTCGATCGTCATGGTCAGCTTGTCGTAGTCGAGGATCTGGCCCTCACGGGTGTTCTCGACCTTGTAGGAGACCTTGCGGACCGGCGAGAACAGGCTGTCGACGGGGATCAGGCCAATCGGCGCATCCTCAGGCCGGTTGCGCTCGGCGGCTACGTAGCCCTTGCCGGACGCGACGGTGAATTCCATGCGAATCTCGGCGCCCTCGTCGAGGGTGCAGATCTGAAGGTCGGGATTGAGCACCACGATGTCGCCGACGGTCTGGATGTCGCCGGCCGTGACGGCGCCGGGGCCGGACTTCTTCACGACCATGCGCTTCGGGCCTTCGCCCTGCATCTTGATCGAGATGTCCTTGATGTTCAGCACGATGTCGGTGACGTCCTCGCGGACGCCAGCGATCGAGGAGAATTCGTGCAGCACGCCGTCGATGTGCACCGACTGCACCGCCGCGCCTTGCAGCGACGACAGCAGGATGCGACGCAGCGCGTTGCCGAGCGTCTGGCCGAAACCGCGTTCGAGCGGCTCCGCAACAAGCGTCGCGAATCGTGTCGGGTCGCTGCCGGGAATAACCTGGAGCTTGTTCGGCCGAATGAGTTCTTGCCAATTTTTCTGGATCGTCACTGTATCACCCATGCCATCAAAATCACTGGCGTTGGAGTGCGCGGATCAGCCCGCGCGACAAACGTCTCGAAACATCGCGGGCAAACAATCGCCCGCAGTCAAAATATCAAACGCGCCGGCGCTTGCGCGGACGGCAACCGTTATGCGGGATCGTCGTCACATCGCGAATCGAAGTGACGGTGAAGCCCGCGGCCTGCAGCGCGCGCAGCGCCGATTCACGCCCCGAACCCGGACCGGCAACCTCGACTTCGAGGGTGCGCATGCCGTGCTCCTGCGCCTTCTTGGACACGTCCTCGGCGGCAACCTGAGCCGCATATGGGGTCGACTTGCGCGAGCCCTTGAAACCCATCGTGCCGGCCGACGACCAGGCAATGGTGTTGCCCTGCGCGTCGGTGATGGTGATGGTCGTGTTGTTGAACGACGAATTCACGTGCGCGATGCCGGACGCGATGTTCTTGCGTTCGCGACGGCGGACGCGTGCCGCAGCTTCCTTACCCATTATCAGCCCTTCCTGTGATCTCAACGCCGCCGTAATGCCAGCGGCTACACCTCTGAAAGCGAGTAGTTAAGTAGCGAGTAGAATAATCTATTCGCTATTCGCTACTCCCTATTCGCTCTCTTACTTCTTCTTGCCGGCGATCGATTTGGCCGGCCCCTTGCGGGTGCGCGCGTTGGTGTGCGTGCGCTGACCGCGTACCGGCAATCCGCGGCGATGGCGCAGGCCGCGATAGCAGCCGAGATCCATCAGACGCTTGATGTTGATGCCAACCTCACGACGAAGATCACCTTCGACAAGATAGTCACGATCGATGACTTCGCGAATCTGAAGCACTTCCTGATCGGTCAGTTGCGAAACGCGACGATCCTCGGGGATCTTCACCTTCTCGATGATCTCGGCGGCATTCTTCTGACCGATGCCATGAATGTACTGAAGCGCAATGAGAACGCGCTTGTTGGTCGGGATATTCACGCCGGCAATACGGGCCACAGACTTCTCTCCTGTCACCGGACCCATCAACGGGCCGGCATTTCCTTCGTTATTTCAGGCGGGTATCCGCAAACGCGAAGACGACGCCCGACCCTCGTTCGTTTTGGGGTCCGGCATCGTTGAAAAACTATCCGACTGGATACGCGGCTTATTAAAGGATTCAACGGCGTTTCGTCAACCGCTTCGCGGCTTTAGCTCGCTGTTTCGTGATTTTTTTACCGGCCTTTCCGGTCCCCTTCCGTTTCCCGGCTGAGGCGGTTCCCCGGCTCTTGCTTGCAGCCTTCTTAACCGTCTTTTTGGCAGCCTTGGCGGCCGATTTGATGGGTTTCCGGGCTGTCTTGGCAGCCTTGGCCACCTTTTTGGCTCCGGCGGCCTTTTTCGCCGCCTTTTTTGCGGGCTTGGCCGCACGCTTGGCAGGTTTCGACGCCTTGGCGGCCTTCTTTTTCCCGGCCTTTTCTGCGACTTTCGCGTCCGAGGCGCCGATGGCAGCCAGGATGCGGTAAATATCCCGCGTGACGTGCTCAATGGTCATCATACCATCGACGGTCAAAAGCTTACGCCGCTCCGAGTAGTAGTGAATGAGCGGTTCCGTCAGTTCGCGATAGCTCGCCAGCCGCTTCGACAGCACCTCGGGCGTGTCGTCAACGCGTACGATTTCGCCCCTGGCCCTCATCTCGGCAACCCGGCTCTCCACGCGCTGGAGAAGCGCGCTCTCGTTGACGCGGAGTTCGACCACGGCATCGAGTTTAAGATGCTTGGACCTGAGAAGGCGATCAAGCGCCTCCGCTTGCGGCACGGTTCGCGGAAACCCGTCGAGGATGAAGCCCTTTTTCGCATCCGGCTGGTCCAGCCGATCCGAAATAATTCCGATGACGATATCGTCCGGCACCAGCCCGCCGCTCGCCATGATATCCTTGGCCTTAAGGCCGACCGGCGTGCCGGCAGCGACCGCGGCACGCAGCATATCGCCGGTCGAAAGCTGGACGATCCCATAGTGATGAAGCAGTCGTTGCGCCTGCGTTCCCTTCCCCGCCCCGGGCGGTCCGAGAAGAATCAGTCTCATGAATCAGTTGCCCCCTCGCCCGGTGAGCGAGCGGCCGCGCACCTGTGCTTCGATATCGAGAACGGCGCAGACCACAATCAGCACCGAACCTCCGGCGAAGTAATACGGCACCTTGGCCTAGACGATCAATGCCTCGGGAATAAGAAGCGCCGCGACAAGGTAGGCTGCACCGGCGAATGTCGTGTAAGAGACGACACGATCGAGGCAGTTCGTCGTCGCTTCGCCGGGCTCAATCCCGGTATCGCCGCCCCGACCCGCCGCAGCGAATCAGAGCCGCTGGAGCGTCAGGCCACCGCGATAATCGCTGAGGATCTGTCCTAAAGCCTGCCGATCGATCTCGGGGACCGGGATATAGGTGCCGAGACGGTAAACCAGGAGCGCGCCGAGCGTAAAAGCGATACGCTTGGCGAGCTCTGGCGTCATCGACGGCGACCCCTGAGCTTCGACTTTCTAATCAGGCCTTCATATTGATGGGCCAGCAGATACCCCTGCACTTGCGCCACCGTATCCATCGTCACGCTGACCACGATCAGGAGCGAGGTGCCGCCGAAATAGAACGGCACGGCCGCGTACGAAATCAGGATTTCAGGAATGAGACAGACAATCGCGAGATAGGCCGCGCCGGGCACCGTGATGCGCGACAGCACATAGTCGATATATTCGGCCGTGCGCTCGCCCGGCCTGATGCCCGGAATGAAACCGCCATGCTTCTTCAGATTGTCGGCAGTCTCAGTGGGGTTGAAGACGATCGCGGTATAGAAAAATGCGAAGAACACGATCAAGGCGATATAGAGGATCAGAAACAGCGGGCGGCCGTGACCGAGCTGGGTCGTAATCCACTGAAACCACTCCGGCCCCTTGCCGGCGTTGAACTGCGCGATGGTGGTCGGCAGCAACAGCAGCGACGATGCGAAGATCGGCGGAATCACGCCCGAGGTGTTGAGCTTGAGCGGCAGATGCGAGGACTGTCCTTCGAACATCTTGTTGCCGACCTGACGCTTCGGATACTGGATCAGCAGGCGGCGCTGCGCGCGCTCCATGAAAACGATGAAGGCGATCACCGCGACAACCATGATCAGGACGATCAGGATAATGCCGGTCGACAGCGCGCCCTGACGTCCGAGCTCCAGCATGTTGGCGAGCGCGGATGGCAGTTCAGCGACGATGCCCGCCATGATGATGAGTGAAATGCCGTTGCCGATACCGCGCGAGGTGATCTGCTCGCCAAGCCACATCAGGAACATGGTGCCGCCGGTCAGCGTGATCGCGGTGGAGACCAGAAAGAACGTGCCGGGATTGCTGACGACATTGCCCGCGCCCTGAAGACCGACGGCGATGCCGTAGGACTGGAAGAACGCGAGAACGACCGTGAGATACCGGGTATACTGGTTGATCATCTTGCGGCCGGCTTCGCCCTCTTTTTTGAGGGCCTCGAGCTGCGGCGACACGGTGGTCAGCAATTGAAGAATGATGGATGCCGAAATGTACGGCATGATGTTCAACGCAAAGATCGCCATGCGGTGAATGCCACCGCCGGAAAACATGTTGAACATACCGAGAATGCCGCCGGACTGGGTATTGAAGACCTTATCCCAGATGCCCGGATCGATGCCCGGAAGCGGAATGTAGGTGCCGAGGCGGTAGACGAGCAGTGCGCCCAGGGTGAACCAGATGCGCTTCTTCAGCTCGTCCGCTTTCGCGAAGGCCGAAAAATTAAGGTTTGACGCCAGTTGTTCCGCTGCTGAGACCATCTTTGGCTTTCTTCCGCGCCCCTCTTGCTGTCATGCCCCGCGTTAGTGGGGCATTCGGCAGACGCCGGACCTCATGTGGCACTCGGCTTTAGATAATCTACCATCCGCAGCACCACTGTCGCCTGCCAATGCCTGCGATGACGCAGATGTTACGCCGCCTCGCCTTCGTCTTTTTTCGGCGCGAGAATCTTCACCGTACCGCCGGCCTTTTCGACCGCCGCGATGGCGGACTTCGAAGCGCCGTGAACTTCGATGGTCAGCTTCGCCTTGATCTCGCCGCGGCCGAGCAGGCGCACGCCGTCCTTGGCACGCCGCACCACGCCTGACTTCACCAGAGACTCTGCGTTGATCGTACCCTTTGCATCGACGGTCTTGGCGTCGATTGCAGCCTGGAGCCGATCGAGATTGATCTCGGCGAACTCAAGCCGGAAAATGTTGGCGAAACCGCGCTTCGGCAGCCGCCGATGCAGCGGCATCTGACCACCCTCGAAGCCCTTGATACGCACGCCGGAGCGCGCGGTCTGGCCCTTGCCGCCGCGGCCTGCCTGCTTGCCCTTGCCGGAGCCGATGCCACGGCCGACACGCATACGCTTTTTGCGCGAGCCGGCGTTGTCGGCGATATCGCTGAGCTTCATGTCCGTCTTCCCTCTTCCTTCCGTCGTCCCCGCCGAATGACTTCATTCGGCTGTGAGGCGCGAGGGCAAAGCCCGAGCCTCGAAGGGCGGCGTTGTCATCCTTCGGGGGCCGAACCCGGCCGCCTCAGGATGGCGTGAACCTATTTCTCGCCGACGACACGGACGAGATGTTGAACCTTTGCGATCATGCCACGAACAGCAGGCGTGTCCTGCAATTCGGTGACGCGACCGATCTTATTGAGCTTGAGGCCGATCAGCGTCTCGCGCTGCGAGTGATGGCGGCGGATCGCGCTGCCGGTCTGCTCGACCTTGATCGTCTTTGCGGCCTTGGCCATCGTCGTAAACTCCAGACGTCGTTTCAATTCGGCATGATCTTATCGGAAAACCGGTATCCGTCTTTCCGGATCATGCCTCTCGTTATTCGGCAACCACCTCGGCGTCGCCGCCGACGCGGCGCGACTGCAACGTGGATACCTTGATGTTGCGGCGGGCGGCGACCGAGCGCGGCGAATCCTGATGCTTCAGCGCATCGAACGTCGCGCGAACCATGTTGTACGGATTCGACGAACCGATCGACTTGGCGACCACGTCCTGGATACCCAGCGTCTCGAACACCGCGCGCATTGGGCCGCCGGCGATGATGCCGGTACCCGCAGGCGCTGCACGCAGGTAAACCCGGCCCGCGCCGTGACGTCCGGCGATGTCGTGATGCAGCGTACGGCCTTCGCGCAGAGCGACGCGCGTCAGGTTACGCTTGGCCGACTCGGTCGCCTTGCGGATCGCTTCGGGAACTTCGCGCGCCTTGCCGTGGCCGAATCCGACCCGGCCCTTCTGATCGCCGATCACGACGAGTGCAGCGAAACCAAAGCGCTTACCGCCCTTGACCACCTTCGCCACACGATTGATGTGGACGAGCTTGTCGACGAATTCGCTGTCGCGCTCTTCGCGATCCCTGCTCCGTTCGCGTCCGCCGCGTTCGCGTTCACCTGCCATGGTGTTTTTCCGTTCCTGTAAAGACTTGCCTTGCGAGGCTTCCGCCCCAGTCCTTGTTCAATTCCAAATTCTTCAGAAGCTCAGACCGCTTTCGCGGGCCGCATCGGCCAGCGCCTTGACGCGGCCATGATAAAGATAACCGCCGCGATCGAAGACGACTTCCTTGACGCCGTTCTTTACCGCACGTTCCGCCAGCAGCTTGCCGACCGCCTTGGCCGCATCGATGTTGGCGCCGGTGTTGCCAGCCTCGCGCATCGTCTTTTCGAGCGACGACGCAGACGCCAGCGTCTCGCCCTTCAGATCGTCGATGACCTGGGCGTAGATGTGCTTCGACGAACGGAACACCGACAGCCGCGGGCGGCCATTGGCGGTCCGGCGCAACGACAGCCTCACGCGTTGCTTGCGCCGGGCATTCGTAATCTTGAGTTTCGACATGACCGGCTCCGTTACTTCTTCTTGCCTTCCTTGCGGAAGATAAATTCGTCGGAATACTTCACGCCCTTGCCCTTGTAGGGCTCCGGCGGGCGATAGCTGCGGATCTCGGCCGCGACCTGCCCGACACGCTGGGAGTCGTTGCCCGAAATGTTGATTTCCGTCGGCTTCGGCACAGTGATGGTGATGCCGTCCGGGATCGCATAGACGACATCGTGGCTGTAGCCGAGCGCGAGCTGCAGGTTCTTGCCCTGCAGCGCGGCGCGGTAACCGACGCCGGTGATCTCGAGCTTCTTGTCGAAACCCTTGGTGACGCCTTCGACAAGATTGGCGACCTGCGCGCGCGCAGTGCCATACAACGCCTGGGCGCGGTTGGTCTCGACCCGCGGCGCAACCTTCACCGCGCCGTTCTCGAACTTGACCTCGACGTCGTCGTGCACGACGAACTGAAGCTGGCCCTTTGGCCCCTTCATCTTGACGGTCTGCCCCTCGACGGATGCGGTAACACCCGACGGGACCGTGACAGGTCGTTTGCCAACACGTGACATGACTGATCCTTCTCCTTAGCGTTTTCCGGCGAAGTGTGTAGCGGTTCGCCGTGGAAAACGCGTCAAATTAAAAGCCTGTGCGCATTCTCGTCGCAAAACCGGTTCCCACTTTTGCGGAATGCGCACTAGAACACCGTGAAGAGAACTTCGCCGCCCACGTTCGCGTCGCGCGCTTCGTGGTCAGCCATGATTCCCTTCGGTGTCGACAGAACCGAAATTCCGAGACCGTTGTTGACGCGCGGCAGGTTCTTCACCGAAGCGTAAACCCGACGCCCGGGCTTCGAAACGCGCTCGATCTCGCGAATGACAGGTTCGCCATCAAAATACTTCAGCTCGATCTCGAGCTCGCTGCGGCCGCTGGAATGCTCGACGCTGGCGTAGCCGCGGATGTACCCTTCGCTCTTGAGGACTTCGAGCACATTGGCGCGCATCTTCGAGCCCGGGGTCGACACCTTCTGCTTGGCGCGCATCTGCGCATTGCGGATGCGGGTGATGAGATCGCTGATCGGATCGTGCGTGGACATTTGCGACCCTCCTTACCAGCTTGACTTCACGAGGCCGGGAACCAGGCCCTTGGAACCAAGTTCACGCAGCGCGATACGGCTGAGCTTGTTCTTGCGGTAAACCGAACGCGGCCGGCCGGTGAGTTCGCAACGGTTGCGGATGCGCGTCGCTGACGAATTGCGCGGAAGCTCGGCGAGCTTCAGCGTCGCCGCGAACCGCTCTTCCATCGGCTTGGTCTTGTCGGCAATGATGGCCTTCAGCTTTGCCCGCTTGGGCGCAGCGTTCTTGGTCATCTTCTTCCGCCGGTTGTTCTTCTCGATCGAACTCTTCTTTGCCATGCTTGGCTCCTGGGTTTCCGCGTTTGAGAGCTTTTCAGCGTCTCACTGCCGGAACGGGAAATTGAATGCGGTCAACAGCGCTCGGGCCTCGTCATCGCTCTGCGCCGTCGTGCAGACCGTGACGTCCATGCCCCAGCTCTCCCCGGCCTTGTCAAAGTCGATTTCGGGGAAAATGATGTGTTCCTTGATGCCGAGCGAGTAATTGCCGCGGCCATCGAAGCTCTTCGGATTGAGGCCGCGGAAGTCGCGCACGCGCGGCAGAGCGACGTTCACCAGACGATCGATGAACTCGTACATCTTCGTCTTGCGCAGCGTGACCTTGCAGCCGATCGGCTGGTTTTCACGCAGCTTGTAGGTCGCAATCGCGATGCGCGAATAGGTCACGATCGCCTTCTGGCCTGCGATCAGCGACAGGTCGCCAGCCGCCGTCTCGGCCTTCTTGCGGTCGTTCACGGCCTCGCCGATTCCCATGTTGAGAACCACCTTGTCGAGGCGCGGCACCTGCATGACATTGCCGTAGCCAAACTGTTCCGTCAGTTTGGTACGGATGCTCTGATCATACTCCGCGCGCAGACGCGGAACGTAAGCAGTCTCAGCCATCGATCTCTGCTCCCGAACGCTTGGCGATACGCACCTTGGTGCCGTCGGCCTGAATCTTGAAACCAACGCGGGTCGGCTTACCGTCCTTGCCGGCGATCGCGATGTTGGACAGGTGGATCGGCGACTCCTTCGAGATGATGCCGCCCTCCTGCGCCTGGGTCTGCTTCTGGTGGCGCTTGATCATGTTGATGCCGCGCACCAGCGCCTTGTTCTCGCCGGGACGCACCTCGAACACCTCGCCGGTGCGACCCTTGTCGCGACCGTTGAGCACGACGACCTTGTCACCCTTCCGGATCTTGGCAGCCATCACAGCACCTCCGGCGCGAGCGAAATGATCTTCATGTGGTTCTTGGCACGCAGTTCGCGCGGCACCGGCCCGAAGATACGGGTACCGACCGGCTCGGACTGATTGTTGATCAGCACGGCCGCGTTGCGGTCGAAGCGGATGACGGAGCCGTCGGCGCGGCGGATATCCTTGCGGACCCGCACCACGACCGCCTTCATGACGTCGCCCTTCTTCACCTTCCCGCGCGGGATGGCTTCCTTGATCGACACGACGATGACGTCGCCCACCGTTGCATAACGGCGCTTGGAACCTCCAAGCACCTTGATGCACATGACACGGCGTGCGCCTGAATTATCGGCCACGTCGAGGTTGGTCTGCATCTGAATCATTGATGCACCTCGTCCTCTTTCTGATGCGCAAAGTCGCGCTTACAGCATGATCCCGAAAAGTGGATACCGGTTTTCGGATAAGATCATGCTCAATTAAAAATCTTGAAGGTTCGTTCGGCGATGCCGAATGAACTTCAAGCGGTTTTCTTCTGTTCGCCCCGGACCACCGTCCAGCGCTTCAATTTCGAGATCGGCTTGCTTTCCTCGATCCACACCATGTCGCCCGGCTTGAACTCGTTGTTCTCGTCGTGCGCATGGTAGTTCTTCGAGCGTCGAATCGTCTTCTTGTAGATCGGATGGGTGAAGCGGCGATCGACGCGCACCACAACCGTCTTGGCTTGCTTGTCGCTGACGACCACGCCCTGCAGCGTACGTTTTGGCATCTCGGGCCCCTTACTTCTTCGCGTCGCGCTTCTGCGCGGCGATGGTCTTGATGCGTGCGATATCGCGGCGGGCTTCGCGCAGTCGCGAAGTGTTCTCGAGCTGCCCGGTGGCGCGCTGGAAGCGCAGGTTGAAGCGCTCCTTCTTCAGATTCGCGACCGAGTCGTCCATCTGGTCTGGGCTCATTGCGCGGATATCGGCGGTTTTCATCTCGGCCATCTCGATTACTCCGCGATACGCGCGACGAAGCGCGTCTTGATCGGCAGCTTGGCGGCGGCGAGCGACAGGGCTTCCTTCGCGGTCTGCACGGTTACGCCGTCGATCTCGAAAATAACCCGGCCCGGCTTGACCCGTGCCACCCACAATTCCGGCGTACCCTTGCCGGAACCCATGCGGACTTCCGCCGGCTTCTTCGACACCGGAAGATCCGGAAAAATGCGAATCCAGACCCGGCCGGCGCGCTTCATGTGACGCGTTAGCGCACGCCGCGCGGCTTCGATCTGCCGCGCCGTAATGCGCTCGGGCGCCATCGCCTTGAGGCCGAACTGGCCGAACGACAACGTCGCGCCCGAAGTCGCGGTGCCGTGGATGCGGCCCTTATGCGCCTTTCGGAACTTCGTTTTCTTTGGTTGCATCATGGCTTACGCCCTCAAACCTTCTGTCTTTTGAGCATGATCTGGTCCGAAAACCGGTACCCACTTTTCGGGATCATGCCTTCGCTCAAGCCGCGTCGCGACGCGGGCGAGAATTGTCACCTTCGGCCATGCGCTTGTCCTGGGCCATCGGATCGTGCTCGAGGATTTCACCCTTGAAGATCCAGACCTTGACGCCGCAGGTACCGAACGTCGTGAACGCGGTCGCAACGCCGTAGTCGACATCGGCGCGCAAAGTATGCAACGGCACGCGGCCTTCGCGATACCACTCCATGCGGGCGATTTCGGCACCGCCGAGACGGCCCGAGCAGTTGATACGAATGCCCTCAGCGCCGAGGCGCATCGCGGACTGCACGGCGCGCTTCATGGCGCGGCGGAATGCTACGCGGCGCTCGAGCTGCTGCGCAATCGATTCGGCGACCAGCGTGGCATCGAGCTCCGGCTTGCGGATCTCGACGATGTTGATGACGACGTCGGAGGCGGTGATGTCGGCGACCTTCTTGCGAAGCTTGTCGATATCGGCGCCCTTCTTGCCGATCACGACGCCGGGGCGCGCGGAGTGGATCGTCACGCGGCACTTCTTGTGCGGACGCTCGATCACGATACGCGCGACAGCCGCCTGCTTCAGCTCCTTGTGCAGGATCTCGCGGATTTTGACATCCTCGTGCAGCAGTTTGCCGTATTCGTTCTTGCCGGCATACCAACGGGAATCCCAGGTCCGGTTGATGCCCAGACGCAGCCCGATTGGATTGATCTTTTGACCCATCGTTTTCTCCCGCGCCCTTAAGCGCTCGCCTCGGCCTCGACCTGACGGACCACGATCGTCAGTTGCGAGAACGGTTTAAAGACTCGGCCCGAACGGCCACGGCCGCGCGGTGCGAAACGCTTCATCACGATGCCGTTGCCGACATGCGCCTCGGACACGATCAGATCGTCGACTTCGAGATCATGATTGTTCTCGGCATTGGCGATCGCCGATTCCAGGCACTTCTTCACGTCGACCGCGATCCGCTTGCGCGAAAACTGCAGGTCCGCGAGCGCCGCCGACGCCTTGCGGCCGCGGATCAGTTGCGCAACCAGATTGAGCTTCTGCGGGCTCACCCGGAGCATCCGGGCAACCGCCTTGGCCTCGTTATCGGGGAGAGCCCGTTCGCGCTTTGGTTTGCTCATGACTTAACCCTCAAGCCTTCTTGGCTTTCTTGTCACCCGAGTGACCGTGGAAGGTCCGGGTCGGCGAAAACTCGCCGAACTTGTGACCGACCATTTCCTCGTTGACCGAAACCGGCACGTGCTTCTGGCCGTTGTAAACGCCGAACACCAGACCGACGAACTGCGGCAGAATCGTCGAACGACGGCTCCAGATCTTGATAACGTCATGACGGCCAGACGCACGCGCGGCATCTGCTTTCTTGAGCAGCGAACCTTCGACGAACGGGCCTTTCCAGACTGAACGAACCATGTCCGGCGATCCTTACTTCTTCCGCTTGTGGCGGCTGATGAGAATGAACTTGTTGGTCGACTTGTTGGAACGAGTCTTCTTGCCCTTGGTCGGTTTGCCCCACGGGGTCACCGGGTGGCGGCCGCCCGAGGTGCGGCCTTCGCCGCCGCCATGCGGATGGTCGATCGGGTTCATGACCACGCCGCGGTTGTGCGGGCGCCAGCCCAGCCAGCGGGTGCGGCCGGCCTTGCCGATCGAGATGTTCATGTGATCCGGATTCGACACCGCGCCGATGGTGCCGCGGCAACGGCCGTGCACCAGACGCTGTTCGCCGGAATTCAAGCGCAGGATGACGTAGTCATGATCGCGGCCGACGACCTGCGCGTAGGTCCCGGCCGAACGCGCGAGCTGACCGCCCTTGCCGATTTTCATTTCCACGTTGTGGACGATGGTGCCGACCGGCATGTTGCCGAGGGGCATGACATTGCCCGGCTTCACGTCGACATAGTCACCGGCCACGACGGAGTCGCCGACGGCCAGGCGCTGTGGCGCGAGAATATAAGCCTGCTCGCCATCCTGATACTTGATCAGCGCGATGAAGGCGGTGCGGTTCGGATCGTATTCCAGCCGCTCGACGACCGCCGGCACATCCGCCTTCTCGCGCTTGAAGTCGACGTTGCGGTAAGCCTTCTTGTGGCCGCCGCCGCGAAAGCGCACGGTGATGCGGCCGGTGTTGTTGCGGCCGCCCTTGCCGAGCTTGCCCTCGGTCAAAGCCTTGACCGGCTTGCCTTTGTAGAGGGCCGAACGATCGACCATGACCAGCTGGCGCTGGCCCGGTGTCGTAGGGTTGAATTTTTTCAATGCCATCGTCGATTCCGCCTTATAGCCCGGTGGTGACGTCGATGCGGTGGCCCTCTTCGAGGGTCACGACCGCGCGCTTGACGTCCGATTGCGAACCGAAGTTGCCACGGAAGACTTTCGTCTTGCCTTTGCGCACCAGCGTGTTCACGCTCTTCACCTTGACGTCGAACAGCTTCTCGACTGCTTCCTTGATCTGCGGCTTGGTAGCCTTGGCTGCGACCTTGAAAACAACCTTGTTATGCTCGGACGCAACCGTCGCCTTCTCGGTGATCACCGGAGCAACGATAGTGTCGTAATGCTTCGGATCGATTGTCATTTGAAGCGCGCCTCCAACGCATCGAGCGCCGCCTTGGTCAGCACCAGCTTCTGACGACGCAGAATGTCATAGACGTTGATACCCTGGATCGGCAGCACGTCGATGTTCGGAATGTTGCGGGCCGCGGTCGCGAAACCTGCGTGAACCGCAGCACCATCGACGATCAGCGCGCTGGTCAAGCCAAGACCGGAAAAATGCCCGATCAGCGCCTTGGTCTTGGCATCCTTCAGTTCGGCATTGTCGATCACGATCAGACCGCCGTCCTTGGCCTTGGCCGACAGGGCGTGGCGCAAGGCCAGCGCCCGGACCTTCTTCGGCAGGGCGAATGCATGCGAGCGAACGACCGGGCCGAACGCACGGCCACCGCCGCGGAACTGCGGCACGCGAGCCGAGCCATGACGTGCACCGCCGGTGCCCTTCTGCTTGTACATCTTCTTGCCGGTGCGCCAGACATCCGCACGGCCCTGGGTTTTGTGGGTGCCGGCCTGACGCTTGGCGAGCTGCCAGTTGACGCAGCGCTGGATCAGATCCTTGCGCGGCTCGAGACCGAAAATCTCGTCCGAGAGCTGAACCGAACCGGCGGCCTTGCCTTCGAGGGTGGTGACGTTCAGTTCCATGTTATGCGCCCTCCTTCTCGGCCGGCGCATCCGGCGTGACCTTGTCATCGCCCGCAACCTGCTCGCCGCCATTGGCGACCTTGAACTTGCCGGGCTTCGGAGCGTCCTTTGGCAACGGCTTCTTCACCGCATCGCGCACCGCGATCCAGCCGCCCTTGGAGCCGGGAACGGCGCCTTCGACGAGGATCAGGCCGCGCGCCACATCGGTCTGCACAACGCGCAGATTGAGCGTGGTGATGCGATCGACGCCCATGTGGCCCGGCATCTTCTTGTTCTTGAAGGTCTTGCCGGGATCCTGACGTCCGCCGGTCGAACCGATCGAACGATGCGAGACCGAGACGCCGTGGGTGGCGCGCAAGCCGCCGAAGTTCCAGCGCTTGATACCGCCGGCAAAACCCTTGCCGACGGAAGTGCCGGTGACATCGACGAACTGGCCGACCACGAAATGATCCGCCTGAATTTCAGCGCCGACCGGGATCAGCGCATCTTCCGATACGCGAAACTCAGCGACTTTGCGCTTCGGCTCGACCTTGGCGATCGCGAACTGGCCGCGTTCTGCCTTCGGCAAATAGACGGTCTTGCGTGCGCCCGAACCGAGCTGCAACGCGACGTAGCCGTTCTTCTCGCTGGTCCGGTGACCCAACACCTGACAATTGCCCAGCTTCAGCACGGTCACAGGGATATGTTCACCGGTCTCCGTAAAGACCCGCGTCATCCCGACCTTTTGTGCGATCACTCCGGAGCGCATCGGCGTGCTTCCTGTCTTTCTGTCCCGAGGGACTAGCCAAATTACGTTGTGAGCAAGACCCGGTTCGAAAACCGGCGCCCACTTTTCGGGGTCTTGCTCAGAGCTTGATCTCGACGTCGACGCCGGCGGCCAGGTCGAGCTTCATCAAAGCATCGACTGTCTGCGGGGTCGGATCGACGATATCGAGAAGGCGCTTGTGCGTGCGCATCTCGAACTGCTCGCGGCTCTTTTTGTCGACGTGCGGCGAACGGTTGACCGTGAACTTCTCGATACGCGTCGGCAGCGGGATAGGTCCGCGGACCTGTGCGCCGGTGCGTTTCGCCGTGTTCACGATCTCGCGGGTCGACGTATCGAGAATTCGATGGTCGAACGCCTTGAGACGGATGCGAATATTCTGGCCGTTCATGCCGTTGTCTTTCTCTGAAAAAGCGAATGGTGAGTAGCGAATGGCGAGTAGACTTCCGCTACTCGCTACCTCGCTATTCGCCTCTTACTCGATGATCGATGCCACGACGCCTGCACCGACGGTGCGGCCGCCTTCGCGGATGGCGAAGCGCAGCTTCTCTTCCATCGCGATCGGCACGATCAGGTGCACTTCCATCGCGATGTTGTCGCCCGG
>JAFEFK010000870.1 GCA_018240625.1 Pseudomonadota bacterium | reverse complement strand
GCTGCTCTGGAGTGCGGCGGTAAGACCAAGCCCGGTGACGAAGGCAGACAACCGATTGCGCAGCGCATAGCCCAGAACGCGCCGCAAATCCGATCCGAACGTACGGATAATGCCGGTGTGGACCATGTGCAGGCCCCACAACAACAACGCCACCGCGCCGGCAAGATGAACCAGAACCAAGCTGCCCACGTCCGCGTCTCCGTCATATTCTCCGGTTATCGAACGCGGCGTGGAGAACGGTGCCTCAGCCGGCCCACGGCAACGAGAACGTCTTCAGGTTGGTGTAGGCTTTCATCGCCTCTACGACGCCTTCCTTGGTGCCGTTTCCGGAATCCTTTACGCCCCCGAACGGTGACATCTCGGTGCGATAACCCGGCACCTCCCAGATATTGACGGTACCGACCCTAAGTTCATCGATAAATCGCGTCGCGTGATCGAGCCGGTTGGTGCAGACGCCTGACGAAAGGCCGAACGCCGTACCGTTGGAGGTTTCGATGATGTTGTCGATGCCGTGGCAGCGGATGATCGGGATCACCGGACCGAAGGTTTCTTCGAGAACGAGCTCGGACCGTGGGTTGACGTGATCGACTACCACAGGCGGGAACAGCGCCCCCTTGCGGCCAGGATCGTACAACACCTTGGCGCCCTCCCTCGCCGCATCTTCGACACGCCGTTCAAACATTTCCGCGGTCGGCGCATCGATAACGGTGCCAAGATCGGTTTCGGGGTCCATCGGATTGCCGAAGCGAATGGCTTTGGCATGATGCAGCACCCGCGCGACAAATGCGTCCGCGATGCTATCGTCTACCAGGATGCGTTTCACCGCCGTGCAGCGCTGGCCAGAATTCTTAGTCGCGCCGCCGACGGCGAGAACCGCGGCACGTTCAATGTCATCGTTGTCCAAATCGCCGAGCACGATCAGCGGATCATTGCCGCCCAGTTCCAGGATCGAGCGTTTATAGCCCGCTTTCTGTGCGATCAACTTGCCGACGCGAACGCCGCCAGTGAACGTGATCAGTTCGACATTCGGATTGACCACCATTTCATCGCCGATGTCATCCGGGAGACCGGTAACGACCGACAGCATTTGATGTGGCAGCCCCGCTTCATAGAGAAGGTCGGCGAGCAGCAGAGCCGTCAGCGGCGTACGTTCGGTCGGCTTGCAGACGATGCAATTGTTGGTGGCGATCGCCGGCGCGATCTTGTGCGCCACCATGTTTAGCGGATGGTTGAAAGGCGTGATCGATGAGATGGCGCGCAGCGGTTCCCGCTTGGTAAAAATGCGCCGCGCCTTGCCGTGGTGGGTCAGATCGCAGGCATACGACTGCCCGTCGTCGATCAGACACATCTGGCCGGCGAGCGAGAACACATCGCGAGCCCGGCCGCATTCGTAGAGCGAGTCCTTCTTCGATATCCCCAGCTCAAGCGTGATGGTGTCAGAAATCGCCTCGCGCCGCTCCCAGACCAGGTCCGCAGCCTTGAGCAAGATCTGCTGGCGTTCGTACCGCGTCAACCGCGAGCGATAGTTCGCGGCGATCTCGAACGCTTCGCGCACGTGATCGGCGTTTCCGGCAGGCACCGTACCGATGACTTCACCGGTGTAGGGATATCTGACCTCGATGACATCCTTGGCGGCGACTTCGCGGCCGGCGATCCGCATCAAGGGCGATTTGATTTTTGATTTCGTCAACATGGTGGCTCTTCCTCAAGCCGCTTCTGCGGCCGACACGGCATGATTGAGTCCGATTGCGAACGCATCGTAGTTATGAAGCGGCTGTTGCATCGTACTCACTCGCCTGTTCACGATGATCGGAATGGTCTGCTCGGTGATGCCGCCGTGAGAGCGCAGCGGCTCTTTCAGGGCAGCCAAATCATGCCGCGAGTGGCTTGTGCCGATCACCTTGGTGTCGCGCGACACCACGATGATGTCGCCGAGGCGATCCTCCGGAAGGTCGAACATGGCGCAGCCTTCGGCACCGCTGACGACCGTCTGGATCAGCCGCAGGGCCGCGATCCGCTGGATGACCGCGGCGGCGTCAACGCCATCTTCCAGATAGACGGTTGCGAATGAGCCCAACGCACCATGATGGACCACGTAGGGGTCGGTAATGGGCAGAATAACGCGGCTCTTTCCGGCGCCTAACCAACCGTCAAGCACGTCTTGCAGGTAAACCACGTCCGGCGCGCCATTGATGTGCTTGTCCTTCATCCCATGGTCGGCGGTCAGCACGATGATCGCACCGGCAGCGTCGAGCTCGCCGATATAGCGGTCCATCATGATGTAGAAGGCATTGGCGCCCGGGGTGTCCGGCGCGTACTTGTGCTGGATATAATCGGTGGTGGAAAGA
This sequence comes from Pseudomonadota bacterium, assembly GCA_018240625.1. Classification (GTDB taxonomy): domain Bacteria; phylum Pseudomonadota; class Alphaproteobacteria; order Rhizobiales; family Xanthobacteraceae; genus Nitrobacter. The sequence goes on along the minus strand of JAFEFK010000870.1, from coordinate 15,139 downwards.
TACATCAGATCCGGCCGCATTCGGTGCATCAGCTTGGCGCCGGCTGCGAAGACCAGCTCCGAAAGCTCGAGCGAATAAACTTCCGGCAACGTCATGCCGACCATCTGAAGCACATCATCGATGCCGTTCTTGTCGAGAGTGCATTGGTCCGCGCGTTCGGATGAAAAGCACACCGTCTTGCTGTTGCCGAAGGTCAGGCCATTGCCGAGAAGCGCGCGCAACTTGTCCTTCGCCGTCACCACCGCGATCTTGGCACCAGCTTTGTGAAACGCCTCGAAGATTGTCGGCGCGCGGAGATACTTGGCGTCATTCATCATGACTTCCTGCTTGGTCGCGCGATCGTAGAAGTAGTTCCCGGAGATGCCGTGCACTTTGGGCGGCTGCCCGGTCACGATGGACAGGTTGTTCGGATTGGTAAAACTGGGGATCACGCTCTGACCGCGAAGATCGACGCCCTTGGCGATCATGCGCTCTACATTCGGCATCAGACCCCTGGCGATTGCGAGCTCCATGTAGGCCGGCTCGCTGCCATCGCAGCAGATCACGACCGTGGGAGCTTCGGGCCAGCGGTAGTCGCGGCCGTTGACGGAGATGGTTTTCGGATGAGCCATGATCGTTTTCCTCCCAAATTATTTCGCGCGATTGTTGCCTCGGATCGGCAAGTCAACCTTGATCTCGTGAGCCGAAGCCGTAATCACTTTTCCTGTCGCGCGTGCTGCGACCCTCGACCGTCTCTTCGTCGTAAATGCTGAGACCTGCCTTCTTGAGCGTCATTGTAAAAAACCTTCATCTATTGACAAATTCATATTTGCAATGGAATATATTGATTTTTACAATAGTTCTCAGTCAGATTCGCTCCTTTCGTGCCGTGGCCGAACACGGCGGTCACCGCTGCCGCCCGCGTGTTGAACGTCGGCCACCCGTCCCTGACCATCCAGGCGAAAAAGCAGGAAGCGAGCTACAATCGCGAGCATCCCTGGTTCACACGCAAATCGGTCAGGATGCGCGAATTGGCGGACCAGCCGTTCGTTCTGCGCAAACGCAGCTCGATCACCCGACGCGCGTTTGAAGCCGCGATGCTGGAAGATGGGCTGAAGATGAAGCCGGTATTCGAGATTGAAAGTCGCGAGGGATCTGGACGGCAGGGCGCGTCGCACATCCCAATCTGCACGCGCTGGAAATCAAGGATCCCATGATCCGCACGAGTACAGCACTGCCCTCCTCAAGGATCGCGCCCATCCCCCGATGATCAAGGCTTTCATGGATACGGTGAGCCAGATGAAGAAACAGCCATCGGCCGCCATGCGATAACTTACTCTTGCGCCGCGCGTGAGGCGCGCGATGCTTCGAGCCGAAGGCGTTATCACACCGATTAAAGAGCCGGGAGGGCGTGCCCTCCCGGCTCTTTAACAGCGAGATCATCGCCTCGATGTCAGGCCCGTGCCTCTCCGATAGCGGCCGCAAGCGGTTTTCTGTCATCGGTGATATCCTGAGCGATATCCCGCTTTGACCCCTCCTTCATCAAAGCCACCGCCACGGTGCTGATCAAACTGACGATGGCAACGTAAATGCAGATCAGCCAGGGCTGTCCACCGCCTTTGAGGAGCAGCCAGGACATGATGAGAGGCGTCAGCCCGCTCGAAAAAATGCCCGAGAAGTGATAGACGAATGACACGCCGCTATAGCGAACCCGGGTGTCGAACAGTTCGGAGAACAACGCTGCCTGAGGGCCATAGAGCGCCGGGTAGACGATGCCGAACGGAACGATGATGGCGAGCCAGATCCACGGCATCGACATCGGTTGCGCGAAGACGCCGAACGCGGGGAAAACCAGCAGACCTGTCGCAAGCGCAGCAACACCGAACTGCAACCGGCGGCCGATGCGGTCCGACAATCCGCCCCACATAGGGATAATGAAGATCGTGATCAGCGACGCTACGGTGATACCCGCCAGTACTTCAGACTGTGGCAGCTTCTGGGTGGTCGTCAGGTAAGACAGCACGTAGACGGCGTAGGTGTTGAAGCAAACGCCTTCGATGTACCGGGCGCCCATGCCCAGGATGACGTTCTTGGGATGCGAGCGCCACAATTCGATGAAAGGCACACGCACTTCCTTCTTCGTCTCCTTCATTTTCAGGAACGCAGGCGTCTCGAAGATCTTCATGCGAATGTAGATGCCAAGCACCACCAGAACCGCGCTGAGCAGGAATGCGATGCGCCATCCCCATGCGGCGAATTCCACATCCGAGATGAAGAAGCTGATCAGCGCAACCACACCGGCGCTGAGGCACATACCCGCCGGAACGCCGATCTGGGGCCAAGCTCCATAAAAGCCCCGCCTCTTGCTTGGCGAATGCTCGATCGACATCAGGACCGCGCCGCCCCACTCGCCGCCGATTCCGATTCCCTGGAAGACACGCAGCGCCAGCAACGAGATTGGCGCCCAGATGCCTATCTCCTGATAGGTCGGCAGCAGGCCTACCGCGAACGTTGCCGCACCCATAATGACCAGCGTGAGAATCAGAATGGTCTTGCGGCCGATGCGGTCGCCGAAGTGACCAAAGATGATTGCACCCACCGGACGTGCAAGAAAGCCGACCGCATAGGTTGTCCACGTCAGCATCGTACTGACGTATGGATCTGAGGCCGGAAAAAACAGCTTGTTGAAAACGATGGCGGAAACGACACCGTATAAAAAGAAGTCGTACCACTCGATTGCACACCCGATGGCACTAGCCACGGCTATCTTCGTGATCGAAACGTCGGATTTGGCATCACTCATCGCAGCCTCCTGTTGATTTCCGTCCCTAGATTTTTGGTTTTTATTATGCGGTCTGTGCTAGTGGCAGACGCACGCTATCGGACGCCTCCCGCAAGCGATCGTGCGACCCAAGAAAATTCCGGCCGCGTTCCCCTTGAAGCGAGTCTTCGATCAGTTCGCGCCATTCCTTCCGCTCGATGTTATAGGCGGAGGGATTGCAGGAGATCCCGAGCGTCGTGAGAAACTGCTCGAGATCGTCCGCGCCGCAGCGCAGATCCGGACCGAAAATCTGCTTCAGGCTGTCCTCGCAGAGCCCTCCCGCACCTTGAACGCTGCGCAACACCATCGGCAGCGAGAACGAGCAGGCGATGCCGTGCTGCACGCCGTAACGGAGCGTGATCGGATAGGATAACGAATGTGCAATTGCGGTTTTGGTATTCGAGAAAGCAAGGCCCGCGAACAAGGCAGCCATCGCCATCTGGGTGCGCAGCTCGATACTGCCGAGGTTTGCCGCAAGCTTCGGCAGCACACTCAGGATGGATCGCGCAGCGAACACAGCATGATTAGCCGAAACCGGATTGCCATTGACGTTCCAAAGGCTTTCCAGCGCGTGCGAAAGCGCATCGAGGCCGGTGCTGACCGTCAGCAGCCGCGGCTTGCCGAGCATCAGCCTGGGATCAACGACTGCGTGAGTGGGATAGAGGCTCGGCCGGGCGAGCGAATACTTCTTTCCGCTTGTCTCATCCCAAACGGTGCCCCAACAGGTGACTTCACTTCCGGTCCCGGCAGTGGTGGGGACGGCGATGATAGGGACAGCCGAAAGCCGCTCCGCTCCCTTCTGGATCTCCAGATATGTTTTCACCTTCTCAAAGTCACCGCTCGCGGCAGCAAACACCTTTGCAGAATCGATGACCGACCCGCCGCCGAGCGCAACGATGATGTCAGGCTGGGACCGCAGCGTCGCGAAGCGTTTTGTCTGCTCGGACAATAATCGATAGTCAGGATTTGGAGCGACATCGCGAATGATCAGTGTCGCCGCACCCGCAGCTTTCTCCAGCCGTTGCGTCAACTCGTCGAAAAACGGCTCACCATACGTGACTAGCGCATATGACCGGCCAGCAATGAGCTCGGGTAACTTGTCGAAGTTATCGACGCCGAATTCGATCTGGACCGGATTTCCGTACTTCCACGTCATAAGTTTTCTCCCTGCCCATGAAGGTAGGGAAACCGCAACTATTGACAAATTCATATTTGCAATGTGACTTATTGACTAGGTCAATATTACTCACCCGAATCTAGCCCTCTAGAAGTCGCCGCGCTTGACGATGGCCGCGGCCGCATGTCGATCCATTAACCGCACCAATCACGTTCGGATCAGCGGTTAGACCATGCGCGGAATGATCCCACGCGATTTGGCTGCGAAAGCTCTCTCGGACCGCAGTCGACCTTTCCCGCAAAGCGGGCTTCATCATATTCGTCTGGAAGACACAGTTCTGTTTTTTAATGTCGTCTTCGTCGCGGACCACGCCGGTGACGATTTGTCACGAATCAAGAAATCCACACACTCTTCGCTGGCGTAACCCGACAGCATCTCCGCGAGTATAGTGCGCAGGTCGGCGCGGTTGGCGATGCTTTGGTGGTGCAGAAGCGCGGGTCGCCGATCAGATCCTCGCGTTTCAAAAGGCGGCAAAACCGGGTCCAATGATCTAGAGGCGCCAGCCACAGTCATAAGCGTTCATGAAGCCCGCTCAAAGGAGGGCAGATCGCAATCAGCCGATCCAAATTACCAGCGCTGCTGGCCGCGCTTCATTCAAGCGCCGGAAAACTCCTCCTGACTAAGGTGTCGAAAGAATAGAGCTTTTCAGTTAGCTGCTGCGCTGGAGTACTGTTGCCCGCATCCGCGGCAGAGATGAATAGGTGATGGCGCGCCATTAAGATCCAGTGGCGTGGCAAAAGTTGCATCTAAATTAGCGGGGCGTTGCGCGCAATGGCCGCGTCCGACCAAAGCCACTCGACTATCAAGCCTTCGAGAAAACCCGACTGGCCAGCACGTCCGACGCCTCCAGTGACATGATGTCATCAGCTGTCAGCACGCGGTCGAGATCGGCAACCAGGCGGTTGGCCTGGCGCAGCCGCATGCGATCGAGCGCGTTTCGGATCGAGCGGGCATTGGAAAACAGCGGCTGGCTCTTGCGTATCGTTATGTAGTTCTCGAACGCGGCCCGCGCACCAGGCGAAAATTTGTAATTCTGCTCTTGAAGCATCAACTCGGCGATCTTCAGCAATTCCGCATCGCTATAGTCCGGAAAGTCGATATGGTGGCCGATCCGCGAGCGGAAACCTGGATTGCTCTGAAAGAACTTCTCCATGCGGTCGGCATAGCCGGCGAGAATGACGACCAGATCCTCGCGCTGGCTTTCCATCACCTGCAACAGGATCTCGATCGACTCCTGGCCGTAATCGCGCTCGTTCTCCGGCCGATACAGATAATACGCCTCGTCGATGAACAGGACGCCGCCCATCGCCTTCTTGAGAATCTCTTTGGTTTTCGGCGCGGTGTGGCCGATGTACTGACCGACAAGATCGTCGCGTGTGACGCTAATGACGTGACCGCGCCGCACAAAGCCGAGCTTGTGCAGGATGCCCGCCATGCGTAGCGCCACCGTGGTCTTTCCCGTGCCGGGATTTCCGGTGAACGACATGTGCAGCGTCGGGAAGGTCGTCGCCAGAGCCATCTTTTGCCGAATTCGCTCGACTAGCAACAGCGACGCGATTTCGCGGATGCGCGTCTTCACCGGCACAAGGCCGATCAGCTCCTGATCGAGTTGTGCAAGCACCGCTTCGATCTCGACCGCCTCGAACTCCTTGCGCAGATCGATGGAAACGGGTGGCTTGGCGGCCTCCTCCTTGGGCGGCTGTGTGGCCGGCTCGCTCACGCACCGTCCCCGTAGCGCTCGCCCTCCGGCCGATCGACCGCGTAGGATACCGTCGTGTAGCGGATGCTACGGCCGCCAACCTCCTGCCGCTGCAACCGGAAACCTGGTTCGTCCTTTGGGCGGTTGACGATGAAAGAAATCCTCACCGACTCCCAGCCGTGCGCGGAGTCAAAGCCGGACATGCGAATGTAGCGATCGCCGTAAACGCGGCGGCATTCGGCCAGTTCCTTCATGATGCCGGCCGCATCGCGCAGGTCGAACATGGGCAACCCCCACATCTCCCAATAGGTATTGCGCGGATGGGGATCGTCGGTGAACTCGATGTTCACAGCCCATCCCTTGTCCAGACAATACTGAACCTGCGCCGTGATCTGCTCGTCGGTGAGATCGGGCAGAAACGAAAAGCATCCTTGGGTCACGCGCATGATCGTGTCTCCTCACATCGCGGGGGTTGCGGTCGGGACGAAATCGGGCGAGTCGGTCGACTCGTAATTGAAGGTGACGTCTTTCCAGACCTCGAGCGCGTCTCGCAAAGGCGTGCAGGTCTGCGCGGCCTTGGCGAGAATCTCCGGGCCCTCATGCACGTAATCGCGGCCTTCATTGCGCGCGAGGATCATCGCTTCCAGCGCAACGCGATTGGCGGTCGCGCCGGCCTGAATGCCCTTGGGATGCCCGATCGTACCGCCGCCGAACTGAAGCACAACGTCCTCGCCGAGATGATCGAGCAGTTGATGCATTTGGCCGGCATGAATGCCGCCCGACGCCACCGGCATCATCTGATTCAGGCTCGCCCAGTTCTGGTCGAAGAAAACACCATGCTCCAGTGTGGCCGGATTGAAATCCTGGCGGCAGATGTCGTAGTAGCCGCGCGTCGTGGCGGGATCGCCTTCAAGTTTACCGACCACGGTACCAGCATGGATGTGATCGACGCCGGCAAGCCGCATCCATTTCGCGATGACCCGGAACGACACGCCGTGCAGCCGCTGCCGTGTATAGGTCGAATGGCCGGCGCGGTGGAGATGCAGGATCATGTCGTTCCGCCGCGCCCATTTCGCCATCGACTGGATCGCGGTGTAGCCGATGACGAGGTCGATCATGATGATGACCGAGCCGAGCTGCTTTGCAAAATCGGCACGTTCGTACATGTCCTCCATGGTCGCTGCCGTGACGTTGAGGTAGGTGCCCTTCACCTCGCCGGTCGCGGCCTGGGCGCGGTTGACGGCTTCCATGCAATAAAGGAAGCGATCCCGCCAATGCATGAACGGCTGCGAATTGATGTTTTCGTCGTCCTTGCAGAAGTCGAGCCCGCCTTTCAGCGCCTCGTACACCACGCGGCCGTAGTTGCGGCCGGAGAGACCCAACTTCGGCTTCACGGTCGCTCCGAGCAGCGGGCGGCCGAACTTGTCGAGCCGCTCGCGTTCGACCACGATGCCCGTCGCCGGGCCCTGAAACGTTTTCACATAGGCGATCGGCAGCCGCATGTCCTCGAGACGCAGCGCCTTGAGCGGCTTGAAGCCGAACACGTTACCGATGATCGATGCAGTCAGATTGGCGATCGAGCCCGGCTCGAACAGATCGAGGTCGTAGGCGATGTAGGCGAAATAACTGCCCGGCGAATTCGGTACCGGATCGACGCGGTAGCACTTGGCGCGGTACTTCTCGGCCGCGGTCAGACGATCGGTCCAGACCACCGTCCAGGTCGCGGTCGACGATTCGCCCGCTACCGCGGCGCAAGCTTCGATCGGATCGACGCCGTCCTGCGGCGTGACGCGGAATAGCGCGATGACATCGGTGTCCCTCGGCGTGTAGTCGGGCTCCCAGTAACCCATCTTCTTGTATTCCATCACGCCGGATTTGTAACGATCCTTGCCGCGCACGGTCATCGAATGCTCGTTCATGGTCGTCTCCTTTTCATTTTTCGCGCGGATCACCCGGTTGAAAACTCACCGTCTTCATTCGGCAGCGTTGGCCATCGCTTCGATTCGCGGATCGAGAGCGCCGCTGCGATAACGTTTCGCCATTTCAGCCAGGGGGATCACCTTGATCTTTGATGCATTGCCCGCGGTGCCGAATTGCTCGAACCGCTCCCGGCAAAGGTCGCGCATCGCATCCATCGCCGGCTTGAGAAACTTGCGCGGATCGAATTCGTTTTTGGTCTGAGCCGCGACTTTTCGGAATGCAGCCGTCATCGCCAGCCGGCAATCGGTATCGATGTTGACCTTGCGGACGCCGTGCTTGATGCCGCGAACGATCTCCTCGACCGGCACCCCCCAGGTCTGTGGCATCTCGCCGCCGAATTGATTGAAGACGTCCTGCAGTTGCTGTGGCACCGACGATGAACCGTGCATCACCAGATGCGTATTCGGCAGCCGGCGATGGATTTCCTCAACCACGTTCATGGCGAGAATGCCGCCGTCGGGCTTGCGCGAGAACTTGTAGGCGCCGTGCGAGGTGCCCATGGCGATGGCGAGCGCATCGACCTTGGTGGCGCGGACGAAATCGACCGCCTGATCCGGATCGGTCAACAGTTGATCGTGACTGACCTTGCCCTCGACGCCATGACCGTCTTCCTGTTCGCCGCCGCCATGTTCCAGCGAACCAAGGACACCCAACTCACCTTCCACCGACGCGCCGATCCAGTGCGCCATCTCGACGACCCGCCGCGTAATGTCGACATTGTACTCATAGTCCGCTGCGGTCTTGGCATCCGCTTTCAGCGAGCCGTCCATCATGACGGACGTAAAGCCGTGCTGTAGTGCGGTGGCGCAGGTCGCCTCTTCGTTGCCGTGGTCCTGATGCATGCACAGCGGGATCTGCGGATACATCTCCTCCAGAGCGTCAATCATTTTTGCAAGCATGATGTCGTTGGCGTAGGAACGCGCGCCGCGCGAGGCCTGGATGATGACGGGCGCATCGACCGCCGCCGCCGCGTCCATGATCGCGAGGCCCTGCTCCATATTGTTGATGTTGAACGCCGGAACGCCGTAGCCGTGTTCGGCGGCGTGATCGAGCAGTTGCCGCAACGTTATCCTCGCCATGGAGACCTCCCCTCAATTCTTTTGCATTTCCGCATCACGACATTGCCGCCCTCGCCGCATTGGCAACGCAACGCATGGCCACGGCTTTGACGGCCTCGGCCGTTATTCCGAACTCCCGATAGAGCCGCTCTGCGGGCGCCGATGCGCCGAATCCGGCCATGCCGACGAACTCGCCGCCGTCGCCGAGCCAGCGCGCCCACTCGCCCTCGACCGCGGCTTCGACGCCGACTCTCGGAGCGTCCGCAAGAACTTTGGACCGGTATTCGCGCGATTGCCGGCGAAGCAGATCGAAGCACGGGGCCGAAACGACGGCGGCGCGGATATTGTCGCGTTCGAGCAGCTTCGCGGCCTCGAGCGCGATCGCGACTTCAGAGCCGGTCGCGATCAATGTCACGTCGCGCCCGCCCTCCGGCTCGATCACCACGTAAGCGCCGCGCGCAACCAGATTGCCGTCATGCCCGGCGTCGCGAAATGCCGGGAGCGCCTGACGCGACAGGCACAATATTGACGGGCTGTTCTCCGCCCGCAGCGCGCAATCCCAGGCTTCGACGGTTTCGACGGCATCAGCCGGACGGAACACCAGCAGGTTAGGGATCGCGCGCAGCGAGGCGAGGTGCTCGACCGGCTGGTGCGTCGGGCCGTCCTCACCCAGTCCAATGGAATCGTGCGTCATCACGTGGATCGCCCTGACGCTCATCAGCGCGGCAAGCCGGATCGCAGGGCGGCTGTAATCGGCGAAGGTGAGAAACGTGCCGCCATAGGGAATAAAGCCGCCATGTAGCGCGATGCCGTTCATGGCGGCAGCCATGGCGTGCTCGCGGACGCCATAGTGGATGTAGCTGCCGTCAAAGGCATCGGGCCGAACCGGCTGATGCGTTTTGGCGCGGGTAAGGTTCGAGTGCGTGAGGTCCGCGGAGCCTCCCAGCAAATTCGGCAACGCTTCCGCGATGGTGTCGATCACCAGTTGCGATGCCTGCCGGGTGGCGATGGACGGGCGCTCCGTCGCGAACTGGCTACGAATTTTCGCCATCGCGCCCGCATATTCACCGGGCAACTTGCGATTTAGCGCATCATGGAAAGGCGAACGCGGCATCGCATTGATACGCTTTGTCCGCTCGATCCAGGCACGGCGATCCGCATGCCCCTTTGCGCCGATTTGACGCCACTGCGCAACGATGAAATCGGGAACCTCGAACGGTTGATATGGCCAGTCCAGCGCCGCGCGGGTCTTGATAATCTCATCAGCAGCCAGCGGCGCACCGTGGGCTTTTTCAGTGCCCTGGCGGTTCGGTGCGCCGAATCCGATCACGGTGCGGCACGCGATCAGCGACGGCCGATCGTTAGCTCGTGCTCGTTCAATCGCCTCTGCGATAGCTTCTGGGTCATGCCCGTCGATTCGGCGGGCCGACCAACCCGACGCCCTGAATCGCGCAAGCTGATCGTCCGAGCACGACAGCGACGTCGAACCGTCGATCGAAATCTCGTTGTCGTCGAACAGCACGATCAGACGATTAAGCCGCAGATGTCCGGCCAACGAGATCGCCTCGTGGCTAAGGCCCTCCATCAGGCAGCCGTCACCGGCGATCACGTAGGTATAATGATCGACAAAGTCGTTTCCAAAGCGGGCATTCAGCATGCGCTCTGCCAAAGCCATACCGACAGCGGTCGCGATACCTTGACCCAGCGGACCTGTGGTGGTTTCGACGCCCGGCGTATGGCCATACTCGGGATGACCGGGGGTTTTCGACCCCCATTTCCGGAAGGCTTTCAACTGGTCGAGTGACACGCCTTCATAGCCGGTAAGATACAGAAGCCCATAAAGCAGCATCGAACCATGACCGGCAGACAGCACAAACCGGTCGCGGTCCGGCCATACGGGATCGGCTGCGTCGAACTTAAGGAAGCGTGAAAACAGCACCGTGGCTACGTCGGCCATCCCCATCGGCATGCCCGGATGACCTGATTTGGCTTTTTCGACGGCATCGATCGTCAGAAAGCGGATCGCGTTCGCCATCTCCGCATGAGTAACATCCGGGCGGCTGGAAATGCAGGATAGAGCAGGAGCGGTCATACCGTGCGCCTCTTGCGTTCCATCAGTTGCAGGATCAGCGGGGTGAGGATGAGCTGCATCGCAAGATCGAGCTTCGATCCGTGAATGACGATCGAATTCGCGCGCGACATGAAACTATTCGGAATCATCGACAGCAGATATGGAAAATCTATGCCGCGCGGATTCTTGAGCCGGATTACCACCATCGATTCATCCGGCGTCGGAATCCAGCGCGCGATGAACGGATTCGACGTATCGACGGTCGGCACACGCTGAAAATTGATGTCGGTCTCGGCGAATTGCGGACAGATGTAATTCACGTAGTCCGGCATCCGCCGCAAGATCGTATCGGTCACCGCCTCCTGGGTGTAACCGCGGTCGCTGCGATCGCGGTGCAGCTTCTGGATCCATTCCAGGTTGATGACTGGGACAACGCCGATCTTGAGATCCGCGTATTGTGCGATGTTGACCTTGTCGGTCACCACAGCGCCATGCAGGCCTTCGTAAAACAGCAGGTCTGATTTTTCCGGTAACGGGCCCCATTCCGTGAAGGTGCCCGGCTCGGCGCCGTAGAGTTTGGCTTCGTCATCGTCATGAACGTAATGCCGCGTCGTTCCGGTGCCGGATTCGCCGTAGTCACGAAACACGCGCTCCAACTCTTCGAACAGATTGGTCTCGGGACTAAAGTGGCTGAAATGCTTGTTGCCGCGTTCGCCCTCCTCCGACATTTTCGTGCGCATCTCGAAGCGGTTGTAACGATGGAAGGCATCGCCTTCGATGTAGGCCGCGGAGACCTTTTCGCGGCGGAAGATATTTTCGAAGGTCTTCTTCACCGACGTCGTGCCGGCGCCCGAAGAACCGGTGATCGATATAATGGGATGGCTGCGTGACATCTGACCTATCCTGCTCTATCGAAACAGGCCGCGCCGCGCGAACAGCGGCGCATCGCTGTTGTCGAACATCGGTTCGATGCCTTCATGAATGGCGGCGACGTCACGAACGCCGCGCTTCGAGCCCATGATCAGCGGGACGCGCTGGTGAGGAGTCCTGGCGGCTAGTTCCAGAATGCGCCGGCGGCCGGTGGTCGCGTCACCTCCCGCCCATTCCATGATCAGAGCCATCGGATGCGCCTCATACAAGAGACGCAAGCGTCCTTCGCGATACCCGGGGCGAGCGTCCGCGGGATAAAGAAACACGCCGCCGCGAACGAGAATGCGAAGCGCCTCGGCCACCAGCGAGCCGATCCAGCGCATGTTGAAATCCGCTTCGCCATTGCCTTTGGTGCCGGCGAGGCATTCGTCAATATAGGCGCGGACAGGCCCGTGCCAGTGCCGGTGATTAGAGGCGTTGATGGCGAATTCCGGCGTGCTCGGCGCGATCTTGACGCCTCGTGCGATCAGCAGAAACTCTCGCCTACGCCGGTCAAGGATGAAGGTTTCGACGCTATTGTTGAGCGCCAGCACTAGGATCGTCTGGGGCCCGTAAACCACGAAACCGGCCGCACACTGCGCGGTACCGGGTTCGAAGAATGTCGAGAGAACGTCGTTACCACGGGGGCGTATCGAGAAGATGGTTCCGACCGAGATGTTGTTTTCAAGATTGGCCGAGCCGTCAAGCGGATCGATCGCGACACACAATGGCGCGCCGTTATCGAAGACTTCGGGGAGTTCGGATTCCTCCGAGAGAATCGCCGCGACCGCTGCATTGCGCAGCGCCCGGCGCATCATCCCATCGGCGGCAAGATCGATGTCTTTCTGCTGGTCGCCGTCTGAATTGATTCCTTCGAACCGCCCGGTAATGCCGGCTAAAGGTCCGTCTGCGATGAGATCGGCGAGTTCGATCGATGCGGCCGAGATCGCAGAAATCACATCGGCGACCGCAGGACCGTTCGGCAAACCCGCCGCCGCCTGATCGAGATGCGAACGCAACGTCATGCCATCGTCCATGGTCGCTCCCTGCCGCCCTCTTCGAGGTTTTATCCGTCCTGCCGGGTCGACAGTCCGCCGCCCGCCTACAACACCGCAGTTTGCCAAATTAGTGAAATTTTCTTATCTTTGGCCCGATAAAAGTATTTCTTATGGAGAGCGCGATGGCGAGCCGGCTCGTTCGGGAATTGACCCTCCGCCAGTTGCGTGCGCTGGCCACGGCCGCCAAGCACGGCTCGGTCACCGCCGCTGCCAAACATCTTCATCTGACGCAGCCCGCTGTCACGCTGCAGATTCGGAATTTGCAAACACTTGCCGGCATCCCGCTGATTCAACGCACCAGCGGCGGCATGCTGCTGACCGATGCCGGGCGCGAGGTACTCGCCCTTTCCGAGCGGATCGAAGCGGCCATTCGCGATTGTGAGACCTCGATCGAAATGATGACGGGGAAAACCGCCGGGCGCATATCGATTGGCGCCGTCAGCACCGCAAAATATTTTGTCCCGTTCATGATTTCCGGATTTTCGAAATTGCACCCGAACATCGACGTCACGCTGTCGATCGGAAACCGGCAGGAGATCGGCGCGGCGTTGCGTGGCTACGATCTCGATTTCGCGATCATGGGCCGTCCGCCGGCCGACATCGAGATGGACGTCCACCTGATCGGCGATCATCCGCATGTCATCATCGCGCCAACAGCCCATCGCCTCGCGCGAAAATCCCGGATTGCGCTGACCGACCTCGCCCATGAGACGTTTCTGACCCGCGAACCCGGCTCCGGCACGCGGGGGTTGATGGAGCAATTGTTCGAAGCCGCGCGCATCAGCCCGACTATCGGCATGGCCATGAGCAGCAATGAGACCATCAAGCAGGCGGTCATCGCCGGTCTCGGCATCGCGTTCATTTCGGCGCATACGGTGGCGACCGAGCTCGACGAGCGGCGGCTGGTGACGCTCGATGTCGCCGGTCTTCCGATCGTCAGGCAATGGTTCGTCCTCGCCCGCAAGGACAAGGTGCTGCTGCCTCCCGCCCGCGCAATGCTGGAGTTCCTCAGCGTCCGCGGCGCACAGTTCCTGCCGCGCACCCGCGGCAGGCTTCGACTAACGCGTTCGCGCGCACCTGTCCGAAAGAAGTAAAACCTCGCGCGCAGCCAACTCAGGCTGCCTTGGCGAGGCCCACCTCCGCCCAGATCTCCACCAGCGCCTGCACAAGATGTTCAATGTCCGCATCCGTGTGATGCGGCGACGGCGTAATGCGCAGACGCTCGGTCCCGCGCGGGACCGTCGGGTAATTGATCGGCTGGACATAGATGCCGTAGCGCTCGATCAGCACGTCGCTGATGTGCTTGCACAGCACGGGGTCGCACACCATCACCGGAACGATATGGCTGGGATTGTCTAGATGCGCGACACCTGCCTCATCCAGCCGGCGCCGAAGCCGGGCCACGCGATCCTGATGACGCTCGCGTTCCGCCGAACTCGACCGCAAATGACGGATGCTCGTCAACGCGCCGGCAGCTACCGCAGGCGGCAGCGAAGTCGTAAAGATGAAGCCGGACGCGAAACTGCGGATAAAATCGCAGATCGTCGCAGACGCCGCGACATAGCCGCCGATCACGCCGAACGCTTTTGCCAACGTTCCCTCGATGACAGTCAGGCGATGGCTGACCCCTTCCCGATCGGCGATGCCGCCGCCGTTTGGACCATAGAGGCCGACGCCGTGAACTTCGTCCAGATACGTCATGGCGTTATAGGCGTCCGCGACGTCGCAGAGTTCCGCGATCGGGGCAATATCGCCATCCATCGAATAGACCGACTCGAACGCCACGAGTTTCGGCGCATGCGGGTCCAGGTCGGACAACTTGCGCTCGAGATCGCGTGGATCGTTATGCGCGAAGATTCGTGTTTCGCTGCGACTGTGCCGGATACCTTCGATCATCGAGGCGTGGTTGAGTTCGTCCGACAGGATCGTGCAGCCCGGCATCCGCGACGCCAGTGTGCTCAGCGACGCCATGTTGGAGACATACCCCGACGTGAACAGCAGCGCCGCTTCCTTGCCGTGCAGAGCGGCCAGTTCTTGCTCCAGCAGCACATGGTAGTGATTGGTGCCGGCGATATTGCGCGTGCCGCCGGCGCCCGCGCCGCAACTGTCGAGCGCTTCATGCATCGCAGCCAGCACTGCCGGATGCTGGCCCATGCCGAGATAATCGTTGGAACACCACACCGTTACTTCGCCGGCGCGATCGGGTTGATGATGCCTGGCACGAGGAAACGCGCCGGCCTTGCGTTCCAAATCGGCAAAGACGCGATAGCGTCCTTCGCGATGAAGACCTTCAAGTTGCCGGCGAAAATAAGCTTCGTAGTTCATGATGTCCTCCCGTTAAGCGTTGCAGCCGGCGCTTCGCCGATACTGAGCCCTGTCGTCAGGCT
>JAFEFK010000086.1 GCA_018240625.1 Pseudomonadota bacterium | reverse complement strand
CGCGGTGGTGAAGAAGCCGGCCTGCCGGATGCCGTGTTTTTCCCAGAGCTTGAGCGTGGTGTTCTCAAAACGCTTCAGCAGCGCCGGCAGACGGCCGGGCAGACAGCGGTAGACGCGCATTTCGTAGATCATGGGCATTTCCCTTTTCTTCTTGGGCTTTCGCGGGAGGCTTTATAGGGCACTCCGCCGCCGCTGTCGCGGAGCACTTGTCGTGCCGGGCGTGCAACACGACAAACCGGCGGGCGCGTCAGGGCGACCAGACCTCGAGCTGTGCGAAGTAGATGTCGCCTTGGTCGTCTGTATCCCTCTGGTCGTCCCTGCGAACGCAGGGACCCATAACCCCTAGCGCTAGTGAAGAACGAGCGGATCGCGGAAGCGTAGATGTGGCTAGGTTCTATCTCACCGAGGAATCCTCGCCGTATGGGTCCCTGCGTTCGCAGGGACGACCTGAGTTATGTTGCTTCTGATCGAGATTCGCTTTCGCTGCCCCTCAAGGGCGGGCGCGAATGACTCGCGGCTACACCAGCCGGCTCTGCACCACCGCCGCCTGAATGAACGACGCGAACAGCGGATGCGGATCGAACGGCCGTGATTTCAGTTCGGGGTGATACTGCACGCCGATGAACCACGGATGATCCTCATATTCGACGATCTCCGGCAGCACGCCATCAGGTGACAACCCCGAGAAGCGCAGCCCGTGCTGCTCCAGCCGGTCCTTGTAGGCGGTATTGACCTCGTAGCGATGGCGATGGCGCTCGGAAATCTCCGTCGCGCCGCCGTAGATCTGCGACACGCGGCTGCCGCGCTTGAGCGCCGCCGGATAGGCGCCGAGCCGCATGGTGCCGCCGAGATCGCCGGCCTTCGAGCGCTTCTCCAGTTCATTGCCGCGCAGCCATTCCGTCATCAGGCCAACCAGCGGCTCTTGCGTTGGGCCGAATTCGGTCGAGTTGGCATTCTCGATGCCGACCAGATTGCGCGCCGCCTCGATCACGGCCATCTGCATGCCGAAGCAGATGCCGAAATACGGCACATGCCGCTCGCGGGCGAAGCGCGCCGCCTTGATCTTGCCCTCCGCGCCGCGCTGGCCGAAGCCGCCGGGCACCAGAATGCCGTCGACGTGTTCGAGAAACGGCGCAGGATCCTCGTTCTCGAACACCTCGCTCTCGATCCAGTCGAGGTTGACTTTGACCTTGTTGGCGATACCGCCGTGAGACAGTGCCTCGATCAGCGATTTGTAGGCGTCCTTCATGCCGGTGTACTTGCCGACGATGGCGATGGTCACCGCACCTTCCGGATTGCGGACGCGCTCGTTGATCTCGTGCCAGCTTTGCAGCGCCAGCGGCACACGCGATTCGATTCCGAACGCGGCCAGAACTTCATCGTCCAGTCCGGCGGCATGGTACGCCTCCGGCACGGCGTAGATGTTATCGACGTCGCGTGCCTCGATCACGGCGCTTTCGCGGACGTTGCAGAACAGCCCGAGCTTGCGGCGTTCTTCTTTCGGAATTTCCCGATCGGTGCGGCACAACAGGATATCGGGCTGGATGCCGATCGAACGCAGTTCCTTG
>JAFEFK010000869.1 GCA_018240625.1 Pseudomonadota bacterium | reverse complement strand
GCGCAGGCGCTCGACAATCGCGCCAGCGATATCAACAGCCTGCTCGACGGCATCGGCAACGGCGTGCAGGTGCTCCAGGCCGCCAATACAGGTCTGACCTCGCTGCAGAAGCTGGTCGATACCGCGAAATCGGTCGCCAATCAGGTTCTGCAATCGCAGGTCGGCTATTCGCAGAAGTCGTCGGTGAACAGCCTTGCCGTGACCGGCGCGACCGCGCTCGATCTCCGGGGCACGACAGCGTTCACAAATACCGCCGCAACTCCCGGCACCGCCCTGAAGACCGGCACCTCCAACGCTGCCGCAACCGGAGCCACCCTCATCAGCGCGCTGACCAATGGTACGGTCGCAACACCAACCGGCCCTGCGGCTGGCGACAGCTTTTCCGTCAACGGCAAGACCATCACGTTCACCGCGTCCGGCGCGGCTACCACCGACGCCAGCGGCAACGTCACAATCGGCATCGATCAGACGCTCAACGCGCTGACCGGCGCGATCGATACGCTGGACGGCAACACCGCGCCCGCCACGGCATCGTCGGTCAACGGCAGCGGCCAGCTCGCCTTCAACACCGGCACTGCCCATGATCTGACGTTCACAGACTCAACGCCGGCCGGCGTTCTCGCCAAGCTCGGTTTGAGCGCGGCAACGACGGCGCGCGGCGGCGGCGCCGGCAACCTTGACGGCAAGACGCTGACGATCGGGTCGACCGGCGGCGGCATTGCGACCAATATCACGTTCGGCGACGGCACCAACGGAACCGTCAAAACCCTCAACGACCTGAACGCGCAGCTCGCCGCCAATAACCTTCAAGCTTCGCTCAACTCGGCGGGCGTCATCACGATCTCAACCACCAACGATGGCGCCGCCGCGACGATCGGCGCGATCGGCGGGACCGCGGCCGGCGCCGGCTATGCCTTCAACGGCCTTGTTGCCGCCGCACCCGTCGCCGACCCTGCGACGCAGGCCACCCGCGCGGGTCTGGTCGATCAGTACAACAATATCATCGACCAGATTAATACCACCACGGCCGATGCGTCGTTCAACGGCATCAATCTGCTCAACGGCGACACGCTGAAGCTCGTCTTCAACGAAACCGGAAAATCGGTCCTCAACATTACCGGCGCCAACACCAGCGCGGCGGGGCTCGGCCTGTCCAAGCTCGTCGCAGGCACCGACTTCCTCGATAACGGCTCCGCCAACAGTGTGCTTCAGTCGCTCAACAATGCGTCCAGTACCCTGCGCACGCAGGCCTCGACACTGGGCTCCAACCTGTCGATCGTGCAGATACGCCAGGACTTCTCGAAGAACCTCATCAACGTACTGCAGACCGGTTCGTCGAACCTGACGCTTGCCGATACCAACGAGGAGGCGGCCAACAGCCAGGCGCTGTCCACCCGGCAGTCGATCGCGGTGTCTGCGCTGGCGCTCGCCAACCAGTCGCAGCAGAGCGTGCTGCAACTGCTGCGCTGATCGCGCGCCATCGGGAGCCGACGGGAGCGGCGAGTGAAGCGCCGGGGCTTGCTCCTGCGCCGCGGTAGCGTGACTTGCCACCGGATCGTTAATCGCCCTTCGACGCATTCGAAGATAGGGGTAACCATATTTTAAAAGCACAATGGTATAAATAAGAGCAGCGCCGAGATTGCGCGCGTCCCCAGTTTTCCCCGAGGTTGTGAATGTCGAATGCTGCTCAAGCCTATGCCCGGACGGCTCAAACATCGTCGTCTCCCCGTGAAATCGAGGCTCAGGCTTTGCTGAAAGCAGCGCGACAACTCCAGGAGATCCAGAGCAACTGGAAGGGTCCGGACAAGAACATGCACAACGCGCTGCTGTTCAATCGCCGCCTGTGGTCGATCTTCATGAGCGCGGTGGAAAACGACACCAATCCGCAGTCGCTGGACGTTCGCCAGAACATTGCCAATATTGGCGTCTTCGTGATGAAGCAGACGGTCGAAATGCAGATGAATCCCGACCCCGCCAAACTGAAGTCGCTGATCGACATCAACTGCAATCTCGCGGCGGGCCTGTCCGGCCGCGCCTGAGATCGCTCGGCCGGAGCCGGTCCAATGGCCGACATCATGAGCATCCTGTCGTCGAACTATGTGACGGCGGGTCAGAGCGTCAGCCTGAATACCGGCAAATACGTTAACGTGGATCCGAAGGCCTTCGAAGGCACATGGAGCGGCCAGTACGCCAACCGGAAGCCGTTCTCGGTGACGATCTCGAACGTCAACGGCTTCCGCGCCAGGGCCAGGTACCAATATGGCAGCACGGTCAAATATCAGGATGTGTTGATCAAGAACAACGCGTTCCGGATCGGCGACTCAAAATTCACGTTGACAAAGCCCGGCTCTGCTCAGGTCAAGACCGTGATGACGAATCCCGCAACGGGCGCGCAGTCGCTCGAGACCGCTTACGTCAAGCAGAGCTGATTGATCGCCTCACCCGGACGTCATTGCGAGCGAAGCGAAGCAATCCAGTCTTTCTTCTTGAACTTTCTGGATTGCTTCGGCGCGATGCGCCTCGCAATGACAACAGCCTGATGCCACATCAAGATGTGGAGTTCTACGCACGCCGGTCGGTCGCGGGCGTCTGCCCGCGTTCGATCTTCACAAGATCGAGTGCGCGAAAATAGGCGCGCCGCCGCAGCATCGCCTCATCGGGAAACTGCTTCACAACCAGGCTCGTCCTGTTGTCAACGACTTGATAGACGATCGAGGCGGCGTCGCTGTCGACATACGCCTGACGCGATAGCGTATCGCCCGAGCTTGGGGCATCGTTGCGGACAGCCGCGCTCGACGCGGCGGCTGTGACCGTCTGGCTGGGGGGAAGTTGAGTCGCGACGCCATCGTCAGCCGCACTGCCTGCCGGCTGAACGAACGTTGTGACCACCGGTGCGCCTACCGGTTTGATGCTGAAATCCGTACCCATGGTCGCCTCCAGGCTCCCTTCGAGTCAAATCCCAACCCTCTCCAGCCGCAAGCCTAACGTTGGTGTCTCACCGTCGCGTTAGAAAACGTGCTCAATGGCGCACTGATGCCGGCGCGGACATTTGAATAAAATGGAGTCGAATGCGGCGAGTAGCGCCGCGCCGTCATTCCCGAAGCCGCGCACTTAAAGCATTTGTTTTATGGGACCCGCCCCGCTCCAATGCGAGGAGCGCTTCCCGCAAGCGGGAAAGGGGAAGAACCGCTCGTCGCGATTCAATGCTGGCGCGAGCCTTCTCTACAGCGATCGGCTCACCGCGATCGGGCTTGTGTGTTGGCGCGGCGGCGCGCTGCGCTGGCCGTTTGCCGTGTAGGTCTGCGGCATGGTGCGGCGCTGGGCCTCGGCGCTGACGCCGCGAACGATGCCTTCGGAAACCGCGTGCGCGGTGGCGAGTACCGTCAGATTGACTTGCAGCATCGCGCGAAACGTCTCGTGATGCCGATGCAGGGCTGCGAGCAGTTCGGGTGTCGACTGCGTCATGTATTTCTGGCTGCTCTTCAAATGTATCATCGCGCTGGCGTAGCGGCGCGACAGCTCGCTCTTCTTTTTTTCAAGCCCCATGCCGTCGCGGATCTCGCCGGCGCGGACCAGTTCGGTTTCGCGCTCGATGACGGCGAGCAGCGCGTTCATCGTGTCCAGCAAGCCTTCGGCGAGCTTGCGGGCATCCGCCGGCGTGGTCGCGGGCGGGGGAGCGGTCGGCGCTTGTGGCGCTTGAGGTTGCGGCGTCATTGGGCCTCCTTCGGGGCGGGGCTGGTCTGGCTGGCCTGTCTCATGATGAGCGTGCGGAAAACAGCGTCGGACACGCCGACGCCGCCGGCCTTGGCGAATGATTTGGAGTACTGCTCGGTGAGCATCGAGCGCCATACGCCGGTGCCCGGCGTATCGCCGAACGGGCCTTCGCCCTTAAGGCCCGTCGTCATCTGCGAGAACATCGAGTTGAGAAACATCGCCTCGAAATCCTGCGAGGTGGTCTTGGCCTTCGCAATCGCCTGCGGCGAGACCTTCTCCAGAGCTTCCTGAAGCTGCGGGTCGGGGCGGCCGTTCAGCATCGGCATCATCGCCTTGCGCGGCATGCTGTGATAGGCGCTGGCGATCAGGTTGCTGACGTTTTGGGTGTGCATCACATCACCTCGATGTCGGCTTCGATCGCACCGGCCGCCTTGATCGCCTGGAGAATGCCGATCAGATCGCGAGGTCCGATGCCGAGGCCATTAAGGCCGTCGACGAGTTGTTGCAGCGAGACGCCGTCCTTGACCACCGCGAGCTTCTTGCCGTCCTCGGTGACGCCGACGCTTGAGCGTGGCGTGACCACGGTGCGTCCGCGCGACAGCGGGTTGGGCTGACTGACCTGCGGGCTTTCGGAAATGGTGACGGTGAGGTTGCCTTGCGCCACCGCGACGGTGGCGACGCGGACGTCGCGGCCCATCACGATGATGCCGGAGCGTTCGTCGATGATGATCTTCGCCGCGATATCGGGCTCGACCTGCAACTGCTCGATCCCGGTCAGGAGCGCCACGACATTGCCCTTGTATTCCGGCGGAATGGACAATTGCACCGTCGAGGGATCGATCGGTTCGGCGGTATTGGTGCCGAGGAAATCGTTGACCGCGGCGGCGATACGTTTTGCGGTGGTGAAATCGGCGTTGCGCAGCGCCAGCCGCACGTTCGGCATCTTGTTCAGCGCGAACTCGATCTCGCGCTCGATGATCGCGCCGTTGGCGATCCGGCCGACGGTGGGCACGCCCTTGGTGACGCTGGCGGCGGCGCCTTCCGCGGCGAAGCCGCCGATCGCCACCGAGCCTTGCGCGACCGCATAGACGTTGCCGTCGGCGCCGAGCAGCGGCGTGACGAGCAGGGTGCCGCCTTGCAGGTTCTTGGAGTCGCCCAGCGCCGACACCGTGACGTCCATGCGGGTGCCCTGCGTGCCGAAGGCGGGAAGGTTGCCGGTGACCATGACGGCGGCGACGTTGCCGGTGCGGATGGTGGCGCCGCGGATGTTGACGCCCATGCGTTCCAGCATCGCCTGCAGCGACTGCTTGGTGAAGGGGATGTTGTTGAGCGTGTCGCCGGTGCCGTTGAGGCCGACCACGAGGCCGTAACCGATCAACTGGTTCTGCCGCACGCCTTCGATGTTCGCGAGATCCTTGATCCGCGAGGTCGCGTGGGCAGGCGTCGTCAACGGCGCAAGCGCGACAAGTGCCGCGCACGTCATACGGACGATCCTCGAAAACTGAACGCCAGGCATCCTCTGCTCCCCGCTGAGGGTTTGGTCCGGCTGACTGCCACTCCCATGACGGTCATCCGGCATTAACCATGCGAGGGTCATGCCAGTCCGGCAGAGTTTCTATCTTCTTGTTGTTGCAGAGTGATTTGTGAGGGCGCGCGGATCGGACGGACGGGGCACGGCGGCGAAGTTGCCGTCATCGGCAGTTTTTGCCGGGCTGTTTACGCTTCGTTAACCATAAACGGCCACGGTTCCGTGGGAACGTCCGCCGCGGAATCCGTTCGGCCGCGAATGCCCCGAGCCGGCGTGGCGCGGTTCGTGACCCATCACAATCGGTGAGATCAGGCGATGCGAATTTATGGACCGAACGGCACGACGCTCGGCACTCAGGCGACCAACACGCGGCGGACCAGTTCGAGCGGGTTTTCCTTACCCGATCTGACGTCGACCACGGAAAATCGCGCGACCATCGCGCCGAAGGCAACCGCGAACATCGATGCGCTCCTGGCGTTGCAGGGCGTCGAGGAAGATCCGGTCGAACGCCGCAAGCGCTCGGTGAAGCGGGGCCGGGGTGCGCTCGACGTGCTCGACGATCTCAAGATCGGGTTGCTGTCGGGCAATTTCGATTCATCCACCGTGTCGCGGCTGCGGGCCACGGCGGCCGATCTCAAATCGTCCTCCGGCGATGCGGGTCTCGATGCGGTGCTGTCGGAGATCGAACTGCGCGTCGAGGTCGAACTGGCGAAGGCCGGGCAGTATTGAATGGCTGCGCTTCAACGAAGCGCGGCGCGCTCCCTCTCCCGCTTGCGGGGGAGGGTCGGGGAGGGGGTAATGCAGCGGCCCCCACCCGACCGGCTTCGCTACGCGTCGCCGGTCGACCTCCCCCGCAAGCGGGAGAGGTGATCGAACCGCCTCACACGGCACCATTGCGCGCGTCGTAGCGCCGCTGCGCGGCCGTCACGTCCTTCAGATTCCGTTCGGCCCAGTCGCGCAAGGGATCGACGGCTTTCGCAAGGGTCTTTCCCAGCGGCGTGATCGAATACTCCACCGTCACCGGCACGGTCGCGAACGCGCGGCGATGCACCAGCCCGTCGCGCTCCAGACTCTTCAGCACCTGCGCCAGCATCTTCTGCGAGATGCCATCGATGGCGCGGCGCAAGCCGTTGAAACGCATCGGGCCGTCCTCGAGCAGCAGCAGGATCAGCACCGCCCACTTGTCGCCGACGCGATCGAGGATCTGGCGCGTCGGACAGTCGGCCGAATACACGTCCGCAGATTTCATGGGGTTACCCGCAGGTTATCAAGTGGCATTGAAGTGCGTTCTTAACACTTGGGCTCTTTTCGCTATCTAGTCACCAATAGATACTAAGTTAGGTTTAACAAAGGACACAACCTCATGAAAATCGCAGTCATTGGCGCCTCGGGAAATGCAGGCTCGCGAATTGTCAGCGAACTCGCCGGGCGTGGCCACGCCGTCACGGCCATCGTCCGCCACCCCGAAAAGCTCGCCGCCCGGGCGGGCGTCACCGCGGCGAAAGGCGATCTGTTCGATCAGCCGGCGATGGCGCGGCTACTGGCCGGACACGATGCGGCGATCAGTGCGGTACACTTTCTCGCGAGCGATCCGGCCAGGTTGATCGGGGCTGTGAGGGAGTCCGGCGTTGGACGCTATCTCGTGGTCGGCGGCGCGGGCAGTCTTGAGGTCGCCCCTGGCGTGGCGCTGGTCACGACGCCGGGTTTTCCCGTGGCATACAAGGCCGAGGCGGAAAAGGGCGGCGCGTTCCTCGATCTGCTGCGGCAGGAAAAAGACCTGAACTGGACGTTTCTTTCGCCCTCGGCGCTGTTTGTGGCGGGGGAGCGAACGGGCCAGTTCCGTCTCGGGATCGACCAGCTTTTGACCGGGAAGGACGAGAAAAGCTGGATTTCCTTCGAGGATTTCGCAGTTGCACTCGCCGACGAGATCGAGCATCCCGCCCATATCCGGCAGCGCTTTACCGTCGGCTATTGAGGTCCCGGCGATGGCCTGCGGGATTGTGCGGTGGAGGCATCGGGAAGCGGCGGTCTTTCGCATCCGGCGATATTGTCTGTCACAAGCCGCCGCTATATAAGCTCCGCCGCAGCCGGAAAGTCTGGCGCCTTGCACGGACCATGGGACACCTTTGGAAAAGCTGAAGAACTACAAGCCCTCCGAAAAAGAGCCCTTCATGAACGATCGCCAGCGCGACTATTTCCGCGCCAAGCTGCTGGCATGGAAGGACGAGATTCTTCGCGAGTCGAAGATCACGCTGCAAACGCTTCAGGAAGAGAACGTCAATCATCCCGATCTCGCCGATCGCGCGTCCTCCGAAACCGATCGCGCCATCGAGTTGCGGGCCCGCGATCGTCAGCGCAAGCTGATCTCCAAGATCGACGCCGCCTTGCAGCGGATCGAGGACAACACCTACGGCTATTGCGAGGAAACCGGCGAGCCGATCTCGCTGAAGCGGCTCGAGGCGCGGCCCATTGCGACGCTGTCGGTCGAGGCGCAGGAGCGCCACGAGAAGCGCGAGAAGGTTTATCGGGACGAGTAGGGCCGCGGCCACCGCCGACGGCAAGTAATCATCCGAAATTATACTTAAGTAATTGAAATATCGGATATTATCCAGCAATTTGCATTTTCGCTATTTTGCTGGATAATCGGGCATGGCAGCCCAGATCGTCCCGTTTTCCGATGAAGAGACCCGCGTACTCGTCAATCTCGCACAGCAGTACGAGGTCTGGATGGAAGCCGAGCGCGTTCTCGCCGGGCTACCCTATAATCTCAGGTGGAAAACCGTCAGCGGCCGCGACTATCTCTACGAGATCATCGACCGCCAGGGAAACGGCAAGAGCCTCGGTCCGCGCACGCCGCAGAACGAGGCGGCGTTCAGTACCTACCATTCAGCGAAGGATGAGGCCGCCAACCGGCGGGATGAAAGCCGGGCGGTGCTCGATGAAACCTGCCGTCTCTATCGCGCGCTGAGGTTGCCACTCATTCCGGCGGAGGCGTCGCAGATCTTGCGCGAAGCCGACCGTCGCTCGCTTCTCGGCAGCCATCTTCTGGTGATCGGCACCAACGCGGTTCCCGCCTATTTCATCGAGGCCGGCGGCCGGATCACGAACACGCCGGCGGAGACGCACGATTTCGATCTGGCATGGTCTGCCGATCATGCCGACGCGGAGGACAATCCCGTCTGGGCGCTCCTGAAATCGGTGGACAGCACCTACACGGTCAATACGGAGCGCACGTTCCAGGCCCGGAACGCCAAGGCCTACGAGGTCGAGCTTCTCGTTGCGCCATCCCGGGCGAAAACGATGGGGCGCAACACCAGGCCCATGCCGGTGCCTCTCGAAGAGCAGGAATGGCTGCTGAAAGGCCGCTTCATCTCTCACGTCGTCGTCGGCCGCGATGCCAGCCCTGCGCGCCTCGTCGTGCCCGATCCCAGATGGTTCGCGTTGCAGAAACTGTGGCTGTCGGCGCAGGGCAAGCGCAGTTCGTTGAAACGCGGAAAGGACGAGAGGCAGGGCGTGGCGCTTCTGAACGCAATTCAGGACGCCATGCCACAGTTTAGAATGGACGCGGCTTTCGAGGCCGAATTGCCGGCGGAGTTGCGACCTCATTTCGAGCGCTGGAAGACCGGCCGAAAAAATCGGAAGCCAAAAGCGCTCGGCTGGTAGGCGAGACCCCGCAGCATCGGCGATCCGGCAAGGACAGTGCGCTGCGGCCCCGGATGCGCGAGGTTGCGCCGTTGCTCGGCCGCTATGCCGAAGCCAGCGGCCCGATTCAATACAACGCTGTACAGCGGCGCTTCCGTTCAACCCGTCATGAAAGTCGCCTGCAGGACGTCGCTGAAAACGCCGGACTGCAATTGATGCGTGTGCCGGCCGCAATCCTGATAGTATCCCGCTGTCACCACGACAACGAGATCAAGTTCGGGATCCGAATTCAATCCGGTCGAACATCGTTCAGAAAGCTGCCCGATGAGCAAAATTCTTGCCGCGGCCGAACTCATTGCCGCGGCGCGCCGCGACCGGCGGCCGCTGGAGCCGCTGCCGGCGGATATCGTTCCTCGACATGAAGCCGACGGCTACCGTGTGCAGGATGCAGTTCACGATATCCTGACCGCGAGCGCAGGCCGGCTGGCCGGTTATAAAATCGGCTGCACCAGCCCGGTGATGCAGCAGTATCTCGGTATCCCGCATCCCTGCGGCGGCGGCGTGTTCGCGAGCGGCATTCACGCCAGCGGTGCGAACTTGCACCATCGAGACTTCGTGCGCGTCGGTGTCGAATGCGAGATCGCCGTGCGGCTCGGCCGCGATCTCGACGCGGCGGCTGCGCCGTTTACCGCGGATACGATCGCGCGCGCGGTCGATGCGTATTATC
>JAFEFK010000868.1 GCA_018240625.1 Pseudomonadota bacterium | reverse complement strand
TGAGGTAGCTATGCATTCGCCATCGACGCTCCCGCAAACAACGTAGCCTGACACTACAATCCTGACAAGCGTCAGCTTAGGCGGCCTAATGGAACCTCTGAAGTGTGCCCGAAATGCGACATTGGCAGTCGCAACGATGAGGACAAATAATGACGGGCAGCGAGGACCGTATTCTCATGCGTGATGCTTTCTCAAGCTCCTGCAATGGAGAAGCTTAGAAAGCATAATCTCTACCTCCCCAAGACCATGTTTCGGATTGCAGAGCATCGCTTCTGACTTGGCAGCTTCGAGTTCCGTCTATATAACGCCGAACGCGCGGGGAATGTTGAAGAGCTTTTGCAGCGGAATGTTAGTCGGTCGGACCAGGACGCAACGGCGGAGGGCAGGGTGGATCGTCGCTCTGGCTTATCTGTTTTGCGTGCTGGCGCCGACGCTGTCCTTTTCATTGCCCGGCGGTCATGCGATCGCTTATTGCCTGACCGAGGATGAGCACATGCCTGGTCTGATCCATGTGCACAACGAGGGCAGGGCACAGCACGTCCATGGGAATGGACACGTGCATGATCATTCGAAAGCTCACGTCCATGCGGTGGGTGATCCCGACGCAAAGCACGTTGCGGTGAGCGACAGCTTTAGTCCGGCCAAGGCGCCGCAGCTCGTGGACGGAAAGTGCTGCGGCCTGATGTGCGTCACCGCGCTACCTGCGGCGGACGGCGACATTGCAAAGCCGTTGTTGCCGAAGGTCGTCCGTGTATCCGAGAACCATCGGAAACTGACGGACAACGCTCCCGCACGGCTTTATCGTCCCCCCAACTCCTGATGCGATCGAAATGACGTGGCGTCGCGCCCGGTGAGGGCACGCACGCCTATGGATCATCGCAATTCAGGAAGTCTATCATGTTTGCGCAGTTTGGGGCGAACTTCGCTGCCGTTCAGTCGGTGGCACGCGAATTCTATCAAAAGAGACTGAATCTTGCCGGGGCCGTCGTGCTGCTGGCCGTCAGTAGCGCCGTATCGGGATGTGCGGTCCCGATCGCCTTGAACGGCCGGGATCCTGCCGACCCGCAGGAGAAGGTGGCGGCTGTCGGCTATCGGTCGACGGTCGCACCGTATACGAGCCTGCGTCCGACGGCGCCGTCATCGTGGCGGCAGCTTAACGACAGCGTCGCGCCTTCATCGAAGTCCGGAAACTAGGAGGGCGCGATGAACAAGATTGTACGAGCCGACGGACATTTCACTCTCGTTCGCCGATTAAGGACGTCTCATGTCGCTGCTCTGCTTTCGGCGCTGGCGCTGTCCGGGTGCGCGACGTTTTCTCCGGATACCGGCATGTCGGTCGTCGCCGGCGTGGCGGGGACAACTATCAAGAAAGATGTCGTCGCGGTTCGCGGTGAGGAGCAGGCGGGCTGGGTGCGCGCCGCGACCCAGCGATTGCTGCGTCGTCCTCTGACCGTCGATACCTCGGTTCAGGTGGCGCTGCTCAACAACAAGGGTCTTCAGGCGTCTTACAACGAACTGGCGCTTGCCGAGGCCGATATGGTCGAGCAGAGCCTGCCGCCCAATCCGACTTTTTCGATTTCGAGAATTGCAGGCGGTGGTGCAGTCGAAATCGAACGTCAGGTCGTCGGCGATATCCTGGCGTTGGCAACGCTGCCGTTCCGCTCAGAAATCGCGCGGCAGCGCTTCCAGCAGGCACAACTGCGCGCGGCGCTCGAAACCTTGCGGCTCGCAGCGGACGTTCGTCGGGCCTATTACCGCGCGGTTGCCGCCAACGAATTGGTGGAATTGCTCACCGATGCCAAGGCGACGGCGGAATCGACCGCCAAGCTTGCGTCGAAGCTCGGCGAAACCGGCTCCCTCAACAAACTCGATCAAGCACGCGAACAGGTGTTCTACGCGGAAACGACGGCTGACCTAGCGACTGCCCGACAGGACGCAACCAGCTCACGTGAGCGGCTGATCCGCCTGCTTGGGCTGTGGGATGGCGATCTTGGCTTCCAGACTCCAAAGCAGTTGCCGGTGTTGCCCAAGCGGCCGCACGCGCTGCCGAGTATCGAGGTCGATGCTGTGACCCATCGGATCGATCTGCAGATTGCCCGCATGGAGCTGGATACGTTGGCAAAGTCTCTCAATCTCACCGAAGCCACGCGCTTCGTGACGCTGCTCGATGTGGCTGGGATATCCAGAAAGACTCAAGATCCTGAAGGCGCGCCATTCCGGGAACGTGGCTTCGACATCCAATTCCAAATTCCGATCTTCGACGGTGGCGAGGTGCGCGTTCGCCAAGCTACTGAGACGTACAATCTGGCATTCAATCGCCTGACCGAAAAAGCGGTCAACGTCCGCTCCGAGGCGAGAGACGCGTACCGCGTCTATCGATCCAGCTACGACATCGCCAGCCAATACCAGCGCGAAGTCCTTCCTCTGCGGAAAATCATCACCGAGGAAATGCAACTGCGGTTCTCCAGCATGCAGGTGGATGTCTTCGCGCTGTTGGTCGAGGCACGACAGCGGATCGCCGCTCTGCGGGCTGCGATCGAGGCCAAGTGCGCGTTCTGGCTGGCGCAATCGGATTTGCAGTCGGTCGTCAACGGTGGCGGCACCGCAGACACACAGAATGAATCCCGTCAGACCACGACCGCGCAGGCCGGCGTCGGCGGCCATTGAAGGAGAGAGGCATGCTATCGCGAAGAGGATTTCTCGGCACGGCAGCGTTGGTGAGCGCGAGCGCCGTCAGCGGCCGCGTGCAGGCGGCGGGCATTCCCGAAGCGCCGATCATGGACAAGGTGACGATGCAGCCGCCGCTGCATCCGACCAGTGGGCCAGAATACCGACCGGTCGTGACATTGAACGGCTGGACCTTGCCATGGCGGATGAACGGCGACTGGAAGGAGTTTCACCTGGTCGCCGAACCTGTGGTGCGGGAGTTCGCCGAAGGCATGAAGGCGAATCTATGGGGTTACAATGGCCAGGCACCAGGTCCGACGATCGAGGCGGTGGAGGGCGACAAGGTTCGCATCTTCGTCACCAACAAGCTGCCGGAGCACACCACGGTGCATTGGCACGGCATGATCCTGCCGAGCGGCATGGACGGCGTCGGCGGGTTGACCCAGCCGCATATTCCGCCGGGAAAAACGTTCGTCTACGAGTTCGAACTGAAACACAGCGGCACGTTCATGTACCACCCGCACTCGGACGAAATGGTCCAGATGGCGATGGGCATGATGGGCATGTTCGTTGTCCACCCCCGGGATCCATCATTCCGGCCGGTCGATCGCGACTTCGTCTTCATCATGAGCACCTATCTCATCGATCCCGGCACCTATTTGCCGAAGGTCAACGAGATGACCGACTTCAACATGTGGACCTGGAACAGCCGCGTGTTTCCGGGGATCGATGTGCTCCCGGTTCGTCTCGGCGACAAGGTCCGCGTCCGGATCGGCAATCTCACGATGACCAGCCATCCGATCCATCTGCACGGCCACAGCTTTGCGGTGAGCGGCACGGACGGCGGCTGGGTCCCCGAGAGCGCGCAATGGCCAGAGACGACGACCGACGTTCCGGTCGGCGCCATCCGCGCTTTCGACGTGCTCGCTGACAATCCTGGCGACTGGGCGTTCCATTGCCACAAGTCGCACCACACCATGAATGCGATGGGCCACGACATGCGCAACCTGATCGGCGTGTCGAAAAAGGATCTCGCGAAAGCGGTCGGCCGGCTCGCACCGGACGCCATGGTGATGGGGTCGACGGGCATGGCGATGGGCGAAATGGAAATGCCGGCGCCCGACAATACGCTGCCGATGATGACGGGCTCCGGCCAATTCGGGCCGATCGAGATGGGCGGCATGTTCACGGTGATGAAGATCCGCGAAGGCATGGGTCGCGATGATTATTCCGATCCGGGACCCTACAAATTCCCGACAGGGACCGTCGCCTATGAAGTCAATGCGCCTGCGGCAGAACCCGCACGCCCCGACGCGGCCGACACCAAACAACCCGCGAAGAAAGGCGCGAAGTCAATGAAGGGCATGAAGATGTGACGAATATCAACGGAGGTTCCCGGAACATCGAAAGCAGAAGGTCATGGATATGAGACGACCCACCCGCGTTTCGCCGTCGAACTTTGCACCGTTCGCACGCCGACCGTGAAAGAACCAACCAGAATCCGCACCACAGAAAGGAACTAACATGACGTTCAAACTTACAACCGCCGCACTGTCGCTCTCGCTCGTTCTGGGGTCTGCAATCGCCCTAGCGCAGGCGGCGATGGTCAAAGGCGAGGTCAAGAAGATCGACGAGGCCGCAGGCAAGATCACCTTGAAGCACGGTCCGATCAAGAATCTCGGCATGGATGAGGGGATGACGATGGTATTCCGCGTTCAGGATCCTGCAATGCTGAAGCAGGTGAAGGTCGGAGACAAGGTCCAGTTCGAGGCCGAGCGCGCAACGGCTGGAATCACGGTCGTCAGGCTGCAGAAGGCGAAATAGTCGCGTCATGGGGTCGGCATCACTGGAACAACGAGTGATGCCGGCCAATCCCGCGAATCTGTCTTGAATCTGGTCGAGGAACAGAATTTGAATCGCTGCGATAACGCCGCGAATGCGCGGATGATTGTTTTTGACCGCGAGAGCGGAAGGCTGACAGGCGCGGGCCAGTTGGAAGCGATGGCGATCCGTGCGCTGCAAGCTGGATCAGTGCTGACGCGCCCCTTTGGACATCGCGGCTACGGACTGGGCTGTAGGGCGGTTTCTGTCGTTGCGACATGTGACCGCGGCATTGCCGTCAAATTGAACTCCGACGCGGTGTTCGCAATGCCTTTTGCCGACGCGTACTGGAGCAGGATTCTCAATAGACGCTATGATTACGAAGAAGATATCGCAGCATTGCTCAAGAGTGCGGCCAGGTTCAATTACACCCTGATCGATTGCGGGGCCAACTTTGGTTACTGGTCCGTGCTGGCGAGCAGCGCGCCATTTGGTCGTCAAACAGCGTTGGCGACCGAGGCGTCGCCAACGAATGCCGCTTGGCTCGATATCAATGCACGGCTGAACGGAAACCGCTTTCGATGCTTGAACGCAGCCATCGGCGGGAAAAGTGGCGGATTCGCCGCGATTAGCGGCCGGAAACACGAAGCCTTCGCTGCTGTTCCAATTGGGCATCTCCAACGCGATGCTGTCAGAATCGTTTCGTTGGACGGACTCGTCGACGAGGGAATGATCAATTCATTGGGGCCGATCATGATCAAGCTGGATGTCGAAGGTCTCGAGATTGAGGCGATCGAGGGGGCGGGGCGTCTGTTGGCGACGGACTCCATCGTCATCTGCGAGGATCATGGATCAGACCGCACGCATAGCGTTTCACGCCATCTTCTTACTAAGACCGCGCTCAAGGTCTTTGTCTTTGACCCGGCGGCTTGCGGATACGTCCCGGTTGTTACGACGACGATACTGGATCGGATCAAACGATATGGATGGGTCGGCTACAACGTGTGTGCGACTGCCAGCCCGTTTTGGGAAGACAGAATTCTTTCGGCGACTTGGATATATAGATGAACGGTCGAAACCAGAACCAGGGTCG
>JAFEFK010000867.1 GCA_018240625.1 Pseudomonadota bacterium | reverse complement strand
CGGTTTTGTCTTTGGTGTTTTCGGCAACGGCTATGGCCCAGTCTGGCGATCCTGCTGCCAGTTCAGCCAACACGCCCAGGATGAGCAGTCCAACCAAGCGGGGAGCGGCACTTCCACTTCGGGTGGCAGCGACGCCAACGGCGATCAAGGCCGAGACAAAATGGGAACGACTGGCGTGAGCAAACAAAGCGCTCCGGTATCGAGCGAGCCAGGGGTCAAAGGGATGACCGGTCAGCAGAAGGCCGGCACAAACGCGGAAGGGCGCGCCAAGCCCTGATGAAACTCAATGGAGATCGTTATGAGCCAAGTGACATCGAAGAGTGACCCGCGCCAGCGGACTGAGAAGAAGACGATGAGTCAAACTGACAAGCCATGGAAGCAGCCAATCGAGAAAGAACAGGATTCCGGAACGCTGTCACCTGAAGACCTGGAGCGTTGGCAAAATACCAACACGCATTGAGAGGCTATCAACGAAAGCGTTCAAGCTGCGCTCAGCCGCTTTCCGCGCTGCGCTTCTGCAATGCGATCCGAACCGGAATGGATTTCGAGGCAGGCACTTTGCTCTCCTTCGCGTAGTGCCCGAGCGGGATCAGCACATTGCATTCCGAGGTGACGATGGAAACGCCGCGTTTGACCGCGGCTTGCAGCGAGTGAAGCATGCGTGGCGCCTTGGTCGGCGTGTTGTGACCGAAAAAGAAGATGCAATCCGTTGTCTCGAAATCTTCCAGCATAATGGTGCCGACGGGGACGCCGAGTACTGCCGGAAGAGCCACGGATGTCGATTCGTGGCACATGTTCGAGTTGTCAGGAAAATTGTTGGTGCCGTACATGCGGCCGAATAGCTGGAACATATAGCTCGTTTCCAGCGAAGCCCGTCCGGAGCTGTACAACACCACCGATTTCGGATCGAGTTGCCTGAGTTCGGCGCCGATTGCGGCAAACGCCTCGTCCCAACTGACAGGCATGTATTTGTCGCTCGCGGCGTCGTACCACATCGGATGAGTCAGCCGGCCCTGTTCCTCCAGGGAGTGATCGGACCATTGCCGCAGTTCAGCGAGCGTATGATCAGCAAAAAACTCTGGCGTGGTCGTCTTGGAGGTTATTTCCCACGCGGTGGCCTTAGCGCCGTTTTCACAGAATTCGAAGTTATGCGGCGTGCACGGCTTTGCCCACGAGCAGCTCACGCACATGTAGCCGTCCGGCTTGTTTTGTTTCAGCAGGATTTCGCTGCCGAGGAGGAAGATATCCTCCTGAGTGAGAATGCCTGTCACCTCCGAGAGTGAACCCCTCCGGAGCCGGAGGGCATGCCTTCGCGCTCGGCATGATGAGATTCAGTTTTTTGTTCGAGATTGTCGGTGCTGGACATGGAGGGGCCTGTAGCGTTGTCTTGTGCCCCCTCAGGATACGTTTGGAGAGCAGCAAGGTTCCGTGGCGCCCCCCGTCAGTGGCATCAGGCTGTTTCGCCGTGTAGGTCCGCGATTATGCAGCTCGGTCGGCTGCGCGTCAGTCAACCACATGCGTTACCGACCAATCGTTCGGGGCGGGGCGCCGGCAGGCCTCGTCGTCATTTCAACGACGTGATCTCTGCAAGTAGGAACTCGCGTAGGCAACTCCCGTTGAGAGGTGGGGCTTTGGTGTAACCCGAGGCGCGCGCCGTGACTCACGAAACGATAAGCTCCACCGCACAAGTCGCCGGCCATCCGATCCATCCGATGCTGGTTCCAATTCCGATCGTGTGTTTCATGGGTGCGCTCGTCACCGACATCACGTATTGGGTGACTGCCGAGATGATGTGGACGGATTTTTCGTCCTGGCTGCTGATCGTGGGTTTGATCTTTGGCGTGCTGGCCGCGCTCGCGGGTCTCATCGATTTTTTGAGCAATCGCCTGATCCGCTCGTTGGCGCCGGCCTGGCCTCATGTCCTCGGGAATCTTATCGTTCTGATCCTCGCCTTCTTCAACACCCTCATTCACACGCGCGACGCCTGGACGTCGGTCGTCCCGACGGGGCTCGTCCTTTCCGTCGTGACGGTCTTGATCCTCCCGGTCACGGGATGGCTAGGATGGGCGCTCGTCTATCGCCACAGGGTGGGAGTAAGCCGATGATCAGCGTATCGCACACTCTGCGACTGGCTCTGGCGGCCGCCTCTGTTCTCCTTCTCGCTGGCTGCAACGACCGCGGCGGCGATCCAAACGCGGAGATCGGCCCAAATCCGAAGCTGCCGGATATTCAGCAATATCTATTGCCTCCCATGCACATCGCCAAAGTGGTGAGCTGGAAGCAAGGCGAAACGCCATCGGTTCCAAAGGGAATGAATATTCAAGCGATGGCCACGGGACTTCAGCACCCGCGCTCGCTGTATGTGCTGCCGAATGGTGATGTTCTTGTAGTCGAATCCAAGGCGCCAAAAGCGGCTTCGATCAAACGTCCAAAGGAAATCATCATGGGATTCGTCGAATCCTGGGCAACTTCTGGAGGCAAGACGGGACCAAGTAACCGCATCACGCTGCTGCGCGACACCAATGGCGATGGCGTGCCCGATATGCAATCGGTGTTTCTCGACCATCTGAATTCGCCATTCGGCGTGGCGCTGGTCGGCAACGAACTGTACGTCGCCAACACCGACGCCATCGTCAAATATCCATATCAGGCCGGCGAGACCAAGATCACGGCGCCCGGCGAGACGCTGACGCCGCTGCCGGGCGGGCCGATCGATCACCACTGGACCAAGAGCCTGGCCGCCAGTCCGGACGGCTCGAAACTCTATGTCGGCGTTGGCTCCAACAGCAACATCACTGAGAACGGGATTGAGGCCGAGAAGAATCGCGCCGACATTCTTGAGGTCGATCGCGCGAGCGGACGATTTCGCATCTTTGCGAGCGGACTGCGCAATCCCAACGGGTTGAGCTTCGAGCCACATAGCGGTGCGCTATGGGCCGTCGTCAATGAGCGCGACGAGCTCGGACCCGATCTGGTGCCGGACTATATGACCTCCGTTAAGGATGGCGCGTTCTACGGCTGGCCTTACAGCTATTACGGCCAGCATGTCGATCCGCGCGTGCAGCCACAACGGCCCGATCTCGTGGCGAAGGCCATTCCGCCCGACTATGCGCTGAGCTCGCACGTCGCGCCGCTCGGGATGACCTTCTATACAGCGGACAATCTTCCGCAAACATATCGCGGCGGAGCATTCGTCGGCGAGCACGGCAGTTGGAACCGGCCGAATCTCAACGGCTACAAGGTGATCTTTGTCCCCTTCAGCAACGGAAAGCCGAGCGGCAAGCCGCAGGACGTTGTCACGGGCTTTCTGAATAACGATGGTCAGGCTCGCGGGAGGCCGGTGGGACTTGCCGTTGATAAGTCTGGTGCGCTGCTTATCGCTGATGACGTCGGCAACACCGTTTGGCGTGTAAGCGGAGACCAGTCGACCGGAAAATCTGCGTCTGCGAAGTAGTCGCCGCCGAGCCCCACGCTGGGACTGGGAAAAACGCAGCCGCAGCGCGATGGCTTCTGTGCGATGTGCGACATCGCTTGGCCCAACGGCCTCAGGTCCGCGTCATGAAATCCATCATCCCGAGCCACAGCAGGATGCCGAGCCAGAACAGCCCAGCGCCGGCGAAGATGAACGTGCGTGGCCCGCGTCGCCGTAGTTCCATGAACACCGCGCCGATGATCGTGGCTTTGGTTGCAGCGATAGCGAGCGCAACGCTGCTGTTGAAATGTCCCAGCGGCACATAGGCCAATGTGACCGTCAAAGTCAGTAGCAGTAGCAGAGCCAGCCAGGCTCCGAGCAACGGAAGAGGCGGATGCCAGCGCATCAGGATGCCCTCCCGGGCAGGTAAATCAGGGCAAACAGGAATATCCAGACCGCGTCGACGAAATGCCAGTACAGCGCCACGCTGTGCAGGGCAGCGCGGTGCCGCGTGGTTGGCGCGCGGCGCCAGGTCAGTCGGGCGATGACCGCGAGCAGGCTGATGCCGATCAGCATGTGCAGGGCATGGATCGCGGTCGCGACAAAGTAGAAGAGAAAGAACAGCTTTGCTCCGTTCGCGAATTTGTCATCGAACGAAAAATCGATGCCCGGCACCAGATGCTCGCGATACTCGCCGGCATATTCGACACCCTTGAGCAGGACAAACAAAAGCCCTAGCGCGATCGCTCCTGCGAGAAGAGCCACGCAGATTTTTCGCGTCTCCTCCGTAAACGCGTCCACCGCGCAGGCGACCAGAAAGCTCGAGGTGAGGAGAATGGCGGTGTTCGCCGTTCCGATCGCGATTTCGGTCCGCCGGCTCGCGGCGGCGAAGGCTTCGGGATAGGTATGCCGAAAGACGCAATAGGCGAGAATGAGACCGCCAAAGAGCAGCACTTCGGTCGCGATGAAAACCCACATGCCGAGTTCAGCCGTCTCGTCGCGATGGCGCGTGGAAACGTATTGGGGGGCGAAAGCAGGGCGGTTAGGCATTCTGCGGCTCCGCACGGAAGTCCGGCGTATACTGGTAGGGCGGGCGCGTGACCACCGGCTGCGTTTCAAAATTGAATTCCGGCGGCGGCGAGGGTGTTTGCCATTCCAGGCCAGGCGCATCCCACGGGTTGGCCGGCGCGCGCTTCCCGAAGAAGAGCGAGTAGGCCAGATAGACCAGCGGCAGCAGGTATGCGGCTGCCAGAATGACGGCGCCACCGGACGAAAGCACATTCCACATCTGGAATTCAGGCGGATAGACATGATAGCGCCGCGGCATTCCTTCGGCGCCCAGGATGAATTGTGGGAAGAACGTCAGGTTGAATCCGAAAAAGATCAGCACGGCCGCCGTTCGCGCCCAGTATTCCGAATACAGCCTGCCGGTGATTTTCGGCCACCAGTAATGCAGGCCGCCGAAATAGGCCGTCACCATGCCGCCCACCATGATGTAGTGGAAATGCGCGACGACGAAATAGGTGTCCGTCGCATGCACGTCATAGGCGAGACAGGCGAGGAACAGGCCCGTGAGACCGCCGATGGTGAAAAGGCCAATGAAGGCGAGTGCGTAGAGCATCGGCGCGTCGAAGCGGATCGAGCCCTTGTGCAGCGTCGCCGTCCAGTTGAAGACCTTGATGGCCGAGGGCACCGCCACGACGAAGCTCATGAAAGAGAAGACAAGGCTCGCCAGCAGCGATTGGCCGCTGACGAACATATGATGTCCCCAGACCAGGAAGCCGAGCGCGGCGATTGCAACGCTCGCCCAGGCGACGAACTTGTAGCCGAACACTGCTTTGCGGGAGAAGCACGAGATCAGCTCGTTGATGACGCCCATGCCGGGCAGGATCATGATGTAGACGGCGGGATGCGAATAGAACCAGAAAAGATGCTGGAAGAGCAGGGGGTCGCCGCCGATCCTCGGATCGAAGAAGCCGACGCCGAGCAATCGCTCGACGACGATCAGAACCAGCGTTATCGCGAGAACGGGCGTCGCCAAGACGAGAATGACCGAGGGCGCGTAGAGCGACCAGAGGAATAGCGGCAGCCGGTACCAGGTGAGCCCCGGTGCGCGCAGGCGATGGATGGTGACAATGAAATTGAGTCCGGTGAGAATCGAGGAGAATCCCGCGATGAATACACCGGTGACGGCCACCGCGACGTAGCTGTTGGAATACAGCGTCGAGAATGGCGTATAGAATGTCCAGCCGGTATCAATTCCGCCGGCAGCGATCGCAAACAGCGTGACGCATCCGCCGAGCATGAACAGGTACCAGCTCAACAGGTTCAGGCGCGGAAACGCGAGATCGCGAGCGCCGATCATCAGGGGAACGATGAAGTTGCCGAGGGTGTTCGGTATCGAAGGGATCAGAAAGAACCACACTATGATGACGCCGTGCATGGTGAAGAGGCGGTTGTACATGTCGGAGCTGACAAGATCTGCTTGCGGCGTCGCGAGCTCGATTCGAATCAAGGTTGCCGCTGCGCCGCCGATGAAGAAGAAGAAGATCAGGCTGGCGAAATAGAGGATCGCGATGCGCTTGTGGTCCGTCGTGAAGAACCAGGAACGCAGCGTATAGCCGGCGTTGAGATAGTTGTCTTCGTTCATGGATGTCGTCCGCCAAGCGATTTGATGTAAAGGATCAGCCGGAGCAATTGATCCTCACTCACCTTGCCTTCGAATGACGGCATCAGCGGCTCGTAGCCGGCCGCGACCTGGCTGCGCGGCAGCAGGATGGAATCGCGAATGTACTTGTCGTCGGCAGTCACAGTGCTGCCGTCCGACAGCGGCACCGGGCGTCCGTAGAGGCCGTCGAGCGACGGCGCGTGGATTTTGCTGCCAGTTCCATGGCATCCGCTGCAGCCCAATTCCCGGAACAGTGCGCCGCCCTCCTGGGCCAGCGGCGTCTCCGGTGTTTGAGTTGCGAGCCAGGCCGCGTAATCCGGCGCTTCCATCGCGACGATTTCGCCGGTCATGCCCGAATGCTCGGTGCCGCAGTATTCCGCGCAGAACAGATGATAGTGTCCCGCTTTTTCCACTTCGATCTCGAGATCCTGATAGCGGCCCGGCACCACATCGTGCTTGAGGCGAAGGGCCGGAATGAAGAAGCTGTGAATGACGTCCTGCGATGCCATCACCAGCCGGATCGAGCGACGAACGGGGATATGCAGGGCGTTAATCTCGGATTGGCCGCCCGTGTGCTGAACCTTCCACATCCATTGCTTGGCCACGACGAATACCGACAGTTCGTCGGGTGGCGTGCGATAGATCTGAAAATAGATTTCGGCGCCCCATACGAAGAGAGCGAGAAAGCCGACAAACGATGCCGCGGTCCAGCCCACTTCCCAATGCCAGCTCTTGGCCGTTTGATGGCCGCGATCGATCTGGTTCGATGCACGATAGCGCACGCAAAACGTCGCCATGAGAAAGAATAGCAGTCCGAGCACCAGCGAACTGACGATCAATAAGCCGATGAACAGCAGATCGACATCGCCACTATGTGGTGAAAGGCCGGAATGCCAGAAGGGTATCCATTCGCGCCGCATCACAGAACTCGGTCGGCATCGGCACTTTGGGCGGCCATCATCGTGATGGCCATCCCGGCAGCCCTTTGTTGAGCAAAATCTTCATGGCTTGCGCGACGGGAATGCGGACCAGCCCATGTTCCCGATCCGACCAGCCGTAAGTTTCGGTGAGCTGCTTTTCGCTCTGGCGAAATCGCTGCAGATTTTCCCGCGGCGTGAGTTCGAGACGCGGAGCGTCGCCGCTCATGGCCGGCGCCGCGACAGGACTATGGTGCTGCATGGATTGGGGAAAGATGAGCGGCATGAGAAGCGGTGTCAGAAGAACAAACAGCGCTAGTCCGGCGGCGATCCAGGCGACGCCCGTGCTCGCAATATCGGTTCGCTCGTAGTCGAAGCCCGTCTGCTCTCTCATCGCCTGACCTCTCGAGCAGTCCGATAAGTCGCCAGATGATCGCCAGTTCCCTACAGGGAACGATTCCTCCGCCGGAGGATTGCATTGCCATGCAAACTCGTTGAGCGGGTCAGACCGATGACCCAGATTTTTTCTCCCGCCGCCGACACGTGGTTGCGGCTGTTCTTGCTGGGGAGCCTCGCGCTCACGGCAGGCGGCGTGGTCATGATCGTGGGGGTAGCGCGGTCCGATTACGTCACCTCGACAAATTTCCGTCCCTCCCAGCCCATTCCCTTTAGTCACCGGCACCATGCCGGCGAACTCGGAATCGACTGCCGTTACTGTCATTCAAGCGTCGAGAAAGGTCCGCATGCCGGATTGCCGCCGACCGCGACCTGTATGACCTGCCATTCCCAGATCTGGACCAATGCCAGTATGTTGAAGCCCGTCCGGCAAAGCCTTGCGAAGGGCAAGCCGATTGAATGGACCCGCGTGGCGAAACTGCCGGATTACGTGTTTTTCCGGCACGACATCCACATCGCCAAGGGCGTGGGGTGCGAGACCTGCCACGGCCGCATCGACGAGATGGCGCTGACCTATCGGGCCAAGGCTTTCACCATGCAGTTCTGTCTCGATTGCCATCGCGATCCGGCACCGAACGTGCGGCCGGTCGATGCCATCACGACAATGGGATGGAAACCACATGGCGACGCGCGGGCTGCCGGCAACGCCATCGCTGCGCACGAGAACATCCGTCTGGGCGAGTTGACCCATTGTTACGTGTGTCATCGATGAGTCCCCGCATGCCGCAGCAACCACAATCCTCTGACGATCCGGACCGGCCGCGGCTTTGGTCGGGCATTGAGGAACTATCCGGCGATCCATCGTTCGAGAATTGGGTCAACGCCGAATTCCCGTCGGCCATGGAACTGCCGCCAACGGCCCGCCGGCAGTTTCTCAAGCTGATGGGCGCGTCTTTTGCGCTTGCTGGGCTGACGGCTTGCGAGAAGAGTCCATTCGTCGCCGCGCTTCCTTACGTCAATCAGCCCGCAGACGAGGCGCCGGGAGTGCCGCGCTATTATGCAACGGCTGTGACGTTTGAAGGCTATGCTCAGCCAGTGATCGCCACGACTTATGCCGGCCGCCCGACCAAGCTCGAC
Source organism: Pseudomonadota bacterium (assembly GCA_018240625.1). Classification (GTDB taxonomy): domain Bacteria; phylum Pseudomonadota; class Alphaproteobacteria; order Rhizobiales; family Xanthobacteraceae; genus Nitrobacter. The sequence continues at coordinate 27,479 of JAFEFK010000867.1, read as the reverse complement.
GGCAATCCCGATCACCCGGTGACGCAGGGGCGCAGCGACGTCTTCATGCAAGCCGCGGTTCTCGGTCTCTATGATACGGATCGCGCGCAAGGGCCGACGCGGCGCGGTGAACCCGCCACATGGAAGGATGTCGCCGGATACATTGACGAACAGCGCGAGAACTGGGCAACGACGCAGGGCGAGGGATTGCGTCTTCTGATAGGGTCAACCGCGTCGCCGACCTTGCTCCGGCAGATCGACGAACTGCTCGCTCAGTTCCCAAAAGCGCGTATCCATACCCACGAAGCTGCCGCTCGCATGGCACGCCATCGTTTGACACAAGCCGCCTACGGCCAAGCGCTCGACGTTCACTACACCCTCGACGCATGTGATGTCGTCGTCAGTTTCGACGATGACTTCCTCGGACCCGGACCAGACCAAGTGCGAAATGCGCGGGCTTGGTCGGCGGCGCGGCGTCGGAACGCAAATGAACCGGGCATCCGGCTATTTGTCGCCGAACCCGTGCCGTCTCTGACTGGCGTGGTAGCGACGCGTCTTGTTGCCGATGTCCAGCGATTGCCCATCCTCACCCAGGCGTTTGCCGCGCGAGCCGGTGTCGAGGGTGCATCCATGCCGGATATCAGCGGTCCGGAGCGCGACTGGATTGAAGCGGCGGCTGCCGCGTGCAAGGCCGTAGCGGGACGCGTGTTGATCGCTTGCGGCGGATGCTGCGACGATACGGCAGCGTTATGGATCGCGCGCATCAATGACGCGTTGAAAAATATTGGTCGCACCCTGAATTTCACCAGACCCGTCGCAGGGCCCACACCGGCTGGCACGATCAATGATTTGGTCGCCGACATGAATGCGGGAAACGTCGATACGCTGATCGTCGTCGACGCCAATCCCGCTTATGCAGCACCAATGTCGCTTGGATTTGCCGATGCTCTGAAGAAAGTTTCGGCAACGGTGCATGTCGGTCTTCAGCAAGATGAGACGGGATATCGTTGCGAATGGCAATTTCCGCTGACGCATGCGCTCGAAAGCTGGAGCGACGCGCGGGCGGTCGATGGCACCGCGACGATCCTCCAGCCCACGGTCGCGCCGTTCTACGATGTCCGAAGCGTGCACCAGATTTTTGGAATGCTGCTCGGCGAGATTGATCCCACGCGTGATGGGGCCGTGCGGGCGACCTGGCAAACCACGTTTGGCGGCGATTTCGACAAGCATTGGGCGCAAGCATTACATGATGGGTTTATTTCGGGTGCCGCACCTTTTGTGACTGAGAACGTCTCGGCACAGGCGATTGGGCGTCCGGCTCCGGCTGCGCAGATCGGGGAGGGCGAGTTCGACGTCATTTTTCATCCCGATCCCACGATCTGGGATGGACGCTTCGCCAATGTGGGCTGGCTGCAAGAGTTGCCGAAACCGCTGACCACGCTGACGTGGGGCAATGCCGTCAGCATCGGCCCGTTGCTCGCCAAGCATTTCGGTCTGGTCAATGGCGATCATGTCGAGGTGGCCATCGGCGATCGTCATATCGAGGGGCCGGTCTGGGTGATGCCGGGACAGGCCGAGCACGCGATTGCGCTGTCGATGGGCTACGGACGAACGCGCGCGGGCCGCGTCGGCGACAGCCTCGGCTATAACGCGTTCGAGGTGATGCCGGCTGACGGCGCGCGGCTTGCGAAGGGAAACCTGCGCAAAGTGGGCGGCCACGAGACGCTCGCGGTGACGCAGTTGCATCATCGCATGGAAGGCTTTGATTTTGTCCGCGAAGTCAACGCCTCCAATCCGACGCTGCCGAAGGCTGAACAACAGCCGAGCTTCTACCCCCCATGGCCGTCGTCGAAAAACGCGTGGGGCATGGTGATTGATCTCGATTCCTGTATCGGCTGTAACGCCTGTGTCGTGGCCTGCACGGCTGAGAACAATGTGCCGGTTGTTGGCAAGGAGCAGGTCGAGGCCGGCCGCGAGATGCACTGGCTGCGGATTGCGCGCTACTACAAGGGCGACGTCGAGACGCCGCGCAGCTTTTTCCAACCCGTGCCCTGCATGCATTGCGAAGAGGCGCCTTGCGAAATGGGATGCCCGGTCCACGCCACGACTCATAGTCCCGAAGGCGTCAACCAGATGGTCTACAATCGCTGCATCGGGACACGCACCTGCTCGAGTTTCTGCCCTTACAAGGTGCGGCGGTTCAACTTCTACGATTTCCGCGCGCCCGAAGACTCGCCGCTCCATGCCGCCGACAATCCGGATGTCACCGTTCGCTCGCGGGGCGTGATGGAGAAATGCACTTACTGCACGCAACGGATAGAGGCCGCGCATGCCGTCGCCGACAAGGACAGTCGCGCGATTCGCGACGGCGAGGTGATGACCGCTTGCCAAAGCGCCTGCCCAACGAGGGCGATCACGTTCGGCGATATCAACGATCCCCAATCGGAAGTCTCACGCCTCAAGCGCGACGGCCGGCACTATGCATTGCTGGAAGAGCAGGGCACGCGCCCGCGAACCACCTATCTGGCGCGATGGCGCGACGATGCGGGAGATCATCAGGGATGACGGACCGCTCCGCCGATATCTTGCCGCTGCGGCAGAGCATCGGCGGCATTGCCGATCAGCTCACCGGTATTCCGCTGCATTTTCCGGCGCGCCGCCGCTGGTGGATCGCGATGCTGTTCGCGCTGGCGCTCCTTTTGCTGCTCGTCATCTCGATGGTCGAACTTTTTACGCGAGGCGTCGGCATCTGGGGCATCAATGTCCCCGTCAATTGGGCCTTTGCGATCCATAACTATGTGTGGTGGCTCGGCATCGGTCATGCCGGGACGCTGATCTCGGCGCTGTTGCTGTTGACGGGAAGCGGATGGCGTAATTCGCTCAATCGCTTCGCGGAGACGATGACGCTGTTCGCGGTGCTATGCGCCGGCATCTATCCGGTGCTGCATCTCGGACGGCCCTGGTATTTGTATTGGATGTTTCCCTATCCGGCGACCATGGGCGTGTGGCCGCAATTCCGCAGCCCGCTTGAATGGGATATCTGGGCCGTTCTCACCTATCTCACGGTTTCGCTGGCTTTCTGGTACACGGGTCTCATTCCGGATCTCGCCGCCGCCCGCGATCGCGCGACCGGACGCGGGTGGCAAATCTTCTTCGGCGTCACCGCGCTTGGTTGGCGTGGATCGGCTGCGCACTGGCAGCGCTGGTCGCAAGCGTATCGGCTGACCGCAGGCCTTGCCGTGCCGCTGGTCGTTTCGGTCCATAGCGAAGTCTCGCTGCTGTTCGCGGCGGGCCAGATTCCTGGCTGGCATTCGACGATCTTTCCACCCTACTTCGTGCTCGGCGCGGCATTTTCCGGCTTTGCGATGGTCGCGATCATCGCGATTTCTTTGCGCTCGTGGTTCGGTCTCAAAAATCTCGTCACCGACGAGCATCTCGATCTGCTCGGCATGGTGGTGCTGGCCTGTGGCCTGATGACCGCCTACGGCTACGTGTTCGAGGTGTTCGACGCCTTCTATTCCGGCGAGCCGCATGAATTGCAAACGCTGCTCGACCGCACGGCCGGCGCCTACGCCTGGACCTACTGGGGCGCCGTCATCTTCAACTTCATTCCGCTGCAGGCCCTGTGGTGGCGGCGCGTACGCCGCACCGGCTGGTCGCTGATGCTGGTCTCGATCTCTGTCGTGATCGGGATGTGGCTCGAACGCTACATGATCCTCGTCACAAGCCTCTATCGCGATTTCCTGGTCTCATCCTGGAGTCATTTCACGCCGACGTTCTGGGACTGGTCGACCTGGCTCGGCACCGTCGGCCTGTTTCTGGTGCCCTTCCTGCTCGCCATCCGTTTCATTCCGTTGATTTCCATTTTTGAGACGAAGGAGCTGTTGCACGAGGAAAAGGAGGATGCGCATGGCTGATCGCCCCTTTGGCCTGCTTGCCGAGTTTGATAGTCCGGAAGCGCTGCTGGCGGCGGCACGAAAGGCGCGCGAGGCTGGATACCGCGCGCTTGACGCGTTCACGCCATTTCCGGTCGAGGGGCTAGCGCGAATCCTGCGGCTGCCGCGGCCCAATATTTCATGGGTCGGGCTCCTCGGCGGATTTGCGGGAGGCACGTTCGCGCTGCTGATGCAATGCTATACCAACTATGCATTTCCGCTCAACGTGGGTGGGCGGCCGCTCTATGCGCTCTCCGCCTTTGCCGTTGTCATGTTCGAACTGACAGTTCTGTTCTCAGCGCTGTCGATGATCGTCGCCATGCTGTGGCAGAACGGATTGCCGCGACTGAATTTCCCTGCATTTGCAACGAAGCGCTTTCATCTGGCGAGCAAGGACCGGTTCTTCCTTTGCATTGAAGGTCGCGACGCAGCGTTCGATGAGCACGCGACGGCGTCATTTCTCAACGAGCTCGGAGCGCTCTCCGTGGAGTTGATGCCGCCATGAAAGTGATCGTGCCGCTGCTGCTCGCCGCGGTCACGCTTGCGGGCTGCGACCAGAACATGGAGGTTCAGCCGAAGTACGACGCGTATGCGAAAGCGCCACTTTTCCGTTCGGGTGTCCTGCGCGATCCGCCAGCAGGCGCGATGGCGCGCGACGCGCTCGAGAAAAATCAGGATGCAGCGCAAAGACCAGCCTTGACCGCGGCCTTGCTCGACCGCGGCCACGACCGCTTCGCCATCTACTGCTCGCCTTGCCATGGTGCTGGCGGCGACGGCAATGGCCGGATCGTGCAGCGTGGCATGCCGTCCCCCACGAGCTATCACGATCCTCGGCTCGTTTCCGCCGACGATCAGCACTTCTTCGACGTCATCACCAACGGGTACGGTGCGATGTATTCCTATGCGTCGCGCGTGGCACCGCGGGATCGCTGGGCCATCGTCGCTTATATCCGAGCGTTGCAACTCAGCCGCCGGGCCTCGCTCGACGATGTGCCGGCCGCTCAGCGTTCCCGGCTGGAGGCGATGCCGTGACCGTGCGTATCCGACGGCATTGGGGTTTGATCGCGCTGGCGGCGATTCTGCTGCTGGCAGGAGCCATCGTCGATGGCCGGTCGGCGCTTGCGGCCTATCTTGTGACGTGGGTTGCGCTGAGCGCCATTCCGATTGGAGCGCTTGGGGTGCTGATGGTGAGTTATGTGGTGCGGCGCGACTGGACCGAGGCGCTGCATCCAGTTCTGGCGGCGGCTGCCGCGACCATCTCGGTTGCCGGCATACTCTTCATTCCGATTCTGATCTTGATCGCGCACATTTATCCCGCGGCGTCGGATCCCGCGTCCCTTCCGGCATTTAAGGCGATTTACCTTACGCCATGGTTTTTCGCGGCCCGAGCGGTGGCTTATTTCATCATCTGGACCGTGCTCGGATGGTGGCTGCGTGCCGCATGGCCTGATCGCGAGAGGATGATGCGTGCGGCTTCGGCAGGCTTGATCGTCTATGCGCTTACGGTCTCGCTGGCCGGGGTGGACTGGCTGGAGTCGCTGGAGCCCGACTTCCATTCCTCGATCTATGGACTTCTCTATCTCTGCTTCGCGATGCTGGATGGGGTAGCGTTTGCGATTGCGGCGGGTTTGTTCCTGCGGCGCCCGCTGTCCGGTATCAACGGCTACAGCGCGCTGTTGCTCTCCACCATTCTGCTGTGGGGATACCTTCACGGCATGCAGTATATCGTGATCTGGTCCGGCAATATTCCGGCCGAGGTGGTGTGGTACATCAAGCGGTCTGCGAATGGCTGGCAATTCGTGCTTGCTGTACTCGCCTTCGGCCAGTTCGTGTTTCCATTCTTCGCGCTGCTCAATTCGCGGGTTCGCCGTGACCGCCGCTGGCTTCTCGGCCTGTGTGCCTTGACGCTGATCATGCGAGGGATCGAAGCCGCTGTGTTGATCCTGCCCGCGATTCCAGGCGTCGCGATGCTCCCAACTGTGCTCATGCTGGCGCCGGCTCTGGTGCTGGTCGGTTGTCTTATGCTCGCGGCATTCGAAATAGCACGTGCGCGCGATGGCCGTCTGTTCAGCTTCGCGATAGTCGGTCGGCGCGGAACAGTGCCGCGATCAACAAGATAAGGGAGATCGCCGTCACGGCGCCGGCGCCGGTCAATACCCGTCCGATGGCGACATTGTAAGCACCTCGCGTCGGATCGAACCCGTAGCACAACAGCCGGATATGATCGGCGAGCGACCCGACACGGCCCTGTGAGGCGCTGACCAGCGCCAGTCGCACGTCGGTCGGCTGAAGTCCAAGACCTGACAGCACGTTGGCGATCCGCCCCTGCGATGTCACGACAAAGGCGGCGGCCGGATGGGCGAACTGGTCGTTCTCCCGATCATAGACCGTTTGAAAGCCGAAGGTGCGGAGCAGGGCGGCGGTATCGGCGGGCGAGGCGCGTAGAAAGAAAGTGGATTTGGCAAGCGCGCCGCCGATCCGGCCCTCTTTCATGGCCGCCGCATCCGCGGCGGTATCCTTGGGATCGAGCCCCACAACCATGTAGCTATAATCCGCTCCTGGCCGGAGCCCGCTCTTGTCGAGCGCATCGGCAACCTCGCCGATCACGGGGCCGCACAACGTCTTGCAGGTATAGTCGGCAAGCACCCAGATGGTTGGCTTGCCGTTCAGCCATTGCTGCAGAGATTTGGTCGTGCCCCGTTCGTCGGTGAGCACGACCTCCGCCGGCAAACGGGCATCCGGCGCAGGGGCTGCTTTGACGCGCGATAACTCTGACGAGGATAGCGCAGCCTTCGCGGCAAAAGGCGTCCAAGTCAGACAAACAAGCAGCGTTGCCACAAAAGCGCGAGCGACGTTGGGCCTGTCCTTGTTCTTCGATCCCATTTCGATGAAACCTTGAGGAACGCTCCGCTACTCAAATGCTGTCCCGCGCAACGAGTTCTCGGGTCGGGGCTGTGCATTGCCAACCAAACTAATTCGACGTAGCGCCCAGCGCGGTCTGGTTGCCTGCCGAGCGATCAGGAGCGCTGATATGAACTTCATGACCCTCTCGGATCGCAAGGCTTGCCGCGGCAACCGCGGCCTCCTTGGTTTCGTAATCGTTTTCGGCGCTTCCGTCATGAAGCACTGTCCATCCGTGCCCGCGCGCCATCACCGCGTATTGTGCAAGTCCCATAGCTAAAGTCCTTTTTCTACGATGGGTTAACGCCGGATTTTGGGAGAAGTTCATCTCGCGAGCGGTCGGAAATCCGATCACTTGCAACATCGATGCATCCGGCATCGCAATACGGGAAAGGCGACGGTCACGCTCGGAAGGATGGGTCGCCTTGCCAACTGTCCGAGAGAAATTTTGGCCGGCATTGCTGAAACCGGACGCGAGGCTATGTTTGCCAGCGTCGCCGAGCGCTTGCCGCTCCGGCGCACCGGACAATCCTCCGATATTGCGAACGCGGTTTTGTTCCTGGCACCCACCCCGTTCGCGACGGGTTCGACGGGGTGGTGGATGGTGGTGGCACTATCGCGGGATGACGTGGTTTTCGACGATCCCACTTCTGTCGAGCTGAAGTCGGGAAAAAGCCGATCATGTCTAGGGAAAAGCGAACGTGTAGCCGCCGGCAAATGCTGGGAAGGAGGAGCCCGGGCATGGGTTTTGGAGCTTTCAACGCTGGAGGTGCGCCATTTTGCGACCTGCCAGCACGACGCGGGAGCAGCCCTTGAAAATGTTGCGGGATTTGAGAATTTCGAGGGCTACTGCCGCTAAATGGCGACATTCAGCGAATGTCGGTATCGGTGGTTGCCGGTCCCCGCAACCAGTCAACAAGCCCTTGAAATCAATTCGGTTTCAAGGGCTTTTTGCTGCTCTAATCTGTGTTGAAATTTTCGCTCGTGGAAGCGACGTGGAAGAGGGAGGAAGCAGGTCGCAGCGTCGATTGGCGATGGCGCGATGACTCAATTGTGATCGCAGGTCATTGTGATCGCAGGTCGGCGCGAGACGGCAACCCTACTTAAATTTCATTCTGGTTCGGGCAGGTTGCCGAACTCGCCGAGGGCGAGTCCGGTTTAGACGAACAGGACCCGCCCGGGGCAGTGTCACCATCGGGCGGGTCTGTCGATTCAGGCGACGCGACGCTCGGGCTGCTGGACCGACTGCTTGTTGTTTTCAAGCTCGATTTCGGCTTCGGCCTTGGCCGTCTTGAGGATACCGACTGCATCGGAAATGTTCTTGTCCGAATGATTGGCCATCACCTGCATCCGGATGCGCGCTGCTCCCTTGGGAACGGCCGGAAATTCAACCAGGTTGGCGATCAACCCCAGTTGAGGCAGGCGCTTGCTGACGAGGCGAGCTAGGCCCTCGCTGCCCATCTTCACGCAAACGATCGCCGACGGATCGCCGTAATAGTCGAGGCCCGCGGCTCGCAGTTGATCGCGAAGGGACAAGACGTTCGCCATCATCTCCAGACGCAGCACACGTCCTTCGACCGAGTCCACAATATCGAACGCTTTCAAAATGGTCGCCGCTTGCACGGGAGACAATGCGTTCGAAAAGGTTGCGGGCGCGCTGTAGAAGCGGAGATACTCCTTGACCGCACGGCTCTTGCAGGCAACAAATCCGCCGTTTGACGCGAAGGTCTTGGAGAAGCTGCCCATAATTATGTCGATCTTGCCCAGCATGTCCTGGATACCAATATGACCACGACCATCGGGGCCCAGATTGCCAAGATCATGTGCCACGTCGACGACGAGTGTTGCGTTGAATTCGTGGCAGAGCGATTGAAGCGCGAGCAGATCCGGAGTATCTGAGTCCATCGAGAACAGACCCTCGGTCACGACCAGAATGCCGTTCTGCGTGTCCTTTGCCCTGATCTTAGCCAAGATGCTCCGACAATAATCATTGTCGAGGTGGCGGAACAGATGAATGTTGTTGGTGGCAGCGTTCGCTCCTTCCTGCAGACAGGAGTGCGACAGCATATCCATCACGACATGGTCTGCAGAGCGTACCAGACCCTTGATGACCCCAAATCCTGCTGCCCAACCTGTCGGATATAGCACGACCTCTTCCTGTTTAAGGAACTCGGCGATCTTGCGCTCGAGTGCCACGGAATAGGAGGTGTTGCCAACCAAAGCGGGTGAACCGGCGCTGTGGACACCGCAGCGTTCTATCGTTTGTTTGGCGGTTTCCTTGATTCCGGAATGGGACGACAAGCTCAGATAATCTTGCGACGCGAAATTCACGCCGCGCGTTTTGTTGCCGCTGTCGTCCTGCGTCATGCAAAAAGTGTTGGGGCCGTCTTCGGTCGCGCGCGAAAATGGCCAGAGGCCGTTCTGGCGACGCAAGTCTTGCCACTTGAAAAATCCTTCGGTGCGTCCGAGCAGGTCGGCGCCGCCGGGTACACGGAAATCTCTCATGCTGCCGGCCAATGCCGCAGGCGGAATATAGGCGTTACTGTAGTTTGACATCGTTATCCCCTGTTCGACGTTTCTTGAATCGATTTATTGCCGTCGTGAGGGAGACAATGCCCGAGCAAAATTAATGTGAGGTAGTTTTGGGTTCCATGCGGTTCCGCTTTTACTTAGTTTTGCCGCAAAGTTACTCGTGTGGTTAGTTCATTCTTAGCGCCCGCAGTGGCGCCTGCCTTGATTGAAGGGCTGCCGTTGCCCAGGAATTACCCAGGCATTTGGAATCTGTTATCGGATATTTAACCATGATGGCGGCATCCTAGCACCGAGAACGCGATGTCTGACGGTCCGTCAGGCCGTTCCGAACGTTCGAGGATTTGTGATGTACGGCCGACCGCACGCGATCGCTGCTCGCACCAGTTTAATCCAGGCTTCTTTTGTCAGCGCGGTTGCATTGACACTTAGCTTCGCTCCTGCAAGCGCCGCGGATTTGTCAATGCCTTACAAGACGCCGCCTGCGGTCTTCACGACCGCCTTTTCCTGGACCGGCCTCTATATCGGCGGGCAGGTCGGATACTCCTGGGGCCGAGACCATCTGACAGAGTATTTTACGGCGACAAATGCTCCCACCAACTTCGAGAAGCTGTACAGCCCCAACGGCGTCGTTGGAGGCATCTACGGCGGCGGCAATTACCAGGTCGGCAATACCGTCCTTGGTCTCGAAGCCGATTTCGAGGGTGCCAATGTTACCGGCGGCTGGACCGATGCCCTGGTGGGAGGCGAAGGGACCACCAAGCTCAGTTGGCAAGGCTCGGTGCGAGGCAGGCTAGGCTACGCCGCCGACAAGGTTCTCTTTTACGGCACGGGTGGTTTGGCTTTCGGCAATGTCAGCCACACCTATACGAACCTCTTCACCGGCGTTGCGGAAACCACCTCAAATGTTCGCACCGGCTGGACAGCCGGCGGAGGCATTGAATACGCTGTGACCTCCAACGTGCTGGCGCGGGTAGAGTACCGTTATACCGACTATGGGAAGTCCCCGTACGATTCCGTCACGCCGTTTCCGGGCCTTCCCGGAACGCAAGAGCCGCGGTTCAGCTCGGTCCGTGCCGGAATCGCGTACAAGTTCTGAGGTTCTGACGGCTGCCTGAACGGCGCTGTCGATAAAACGAGATGTTAGGCAACTGCGGATTCGCGAACTGTCGGCGGCAGCCATGCGCGGATCTTACCTAACAATCTCTGTATATCCACCGGCTTGGTATCGAAGTCGGAGCATCCGACCTCAACGCTCTTATCCCGATCGCTCGCCAAAGCATGAGCCGTTAGCGCAATGATCGGGATCGAGGCTGTGGCCGGATTGGCCTTGATCAATTGAGTTGCTTCCCAGCCGTCCATCTCTCCCAAGGCGACATCCATCAGGATCAGGTCCGGCATCTCGCTGAGCGCCATTGCGACGCCGGCAGCGCCGTCGTGCGCACAGCACACGGCAAAACCGTGACGCTGAAGACGCCGCGTGAGCATGTCCCGGTTGATTTCATTGTCTTCCACGAGCAAAATCTTATGCATTGTCAGCCACCGCCGATCGATGTGCAAATTCGGGAGATGCGAGGCTTGGCACCAGCGTCGCTGCGGCATGGATATTATCCTCATGCCCACGGTGAGACCGGGTCTCCTGCTCGATGGGTTCACCTGAGCTGGTACCATCGATCAGCGGCAATCGAACCGTAAAGCAACTGCCTTTCCCCAATTCACTCTCCGCCAGAATAGTGCCGCCCATGAGCTTGCAGAGCTTTTGGCTGAGCGCCAAGCCAAGCCCGGTTCCGCCGTATTTGCTGGTGCTCGAGTCGTCGGCGACTGTAAATTTCTCAAACAGGTTAACAATTTGATCTGGAGCCATACCGATGCCGCTGTCGGTGATCTTGATCAACAGTTCATCGCAAACGTCGCCACGCAGGCGCTCTGCCGCAATTTCTATCCTGCCGTCTTGGGTGAATTTCGCGGCGTTATCGAGCAGTTGCCCGACCATATTTCGGAATTTTCCGCTATCAAAGAATGCATGCCCGAGATCGGGTGCAATCGTGCAGACGATTTGATTTCCGTTGTTTGTCGCCGCCGGCTTCGCACCTGCAGCAGTCTCGTTCATCAACTGAGCTAGGTTCGTTTCCGCGAGATCGAGCTCCATCTTTCCTGCCTCGATCTTGGACAGGTCGAGAACCTCATTGACGAGCTTTAGCAAATGCTGGCCGGCACTGAGTATCCTGCTCAAGTCGCTGATGCTTTGATCATCGCCTTCGTCTTCCGCATCCTCAAGAAGTATCTGGCTATATCCAATGACAGCATTTAGCGGCGTCCGGAGCTCGTGACTCATCTTGGCGAGGAATTCGGCCTTTGCCGCGCCGGCGCGCTCGGCTTCTTCGGTGGCTAGGCGCAGTTCCGAAGCCGTTGCCATATGTTCGCGCATCTCGCTTTCGAGCTCACTCTGCGACGCCTGAATTTTTGCGTAGTACAACGCCATCATGGCTACATAGATCGCGGCGGCGATGGTAGACACGAGCCCGAGCCCCTGCATTGCGGCAACCGGCAGGTCGGTTTTGACATGATAGCCAACGAGGTAAAGGCCGCTGAAAATCGCGAGATTCGCGGCAAACATGCCCATGACGATCAGTCGAAGCGACGAAGACGATCCCAGATAGAAGAATGCGAGCAGAGGAATCGTCAACACCCAGGGCAGGGTTGGGGAGGTCACGCCGCCATAAAAGTAGCAGCTCCACAGAATGCAGAAGGTCAGATTCTGAATTGAAACCAATGCAAGCGGGTTGTAGGGCACTCCGGCTCGCAGCAGGAACGGGAAAATCCAGAATGATGTGATCGATACGGCGAGTATGGCTACTTCATAACCTGGGCTTGGGTCGAAGAAGAATAACGCGATCGGCACGACGTTTCCGATGAACGGCCCCAAAATGTGGCTGATCATGAATACATGCGCTCTGTTACGGGCATCCCGATCCGCGGCGATGTCAGGCGGAATGAAATAATTTACGAAACGATCGAGCAGAGCGAGAGCTTGGGCTAATTTTCTCTTCATGAAATTTGCGCCGCCTTCTGCGTGTCTATGCAAATGAAATTTGCGCGCTATTTCTGCGCATCGAACCGTTCATGGATACCAAACAGGCAGGTATGTATATCCGTCTCAGAACAGGTATCAGCTTCCTTTTAAAGCCGTCTTAATTGATGGAACTTCGCTTAAACCAAATATTAAAAGCACTTAGGTTAGGTTCCATCGGCAGAACCAGAATGGGGCGCAAACGAAATGCTGATGTTGGATTTACCTATCAGACTTATCGATTGGTTCATTCCAGATGCGGCGAAATCGGAACGTTCCGAGCTCAGCCTCTCAAGGAATTTCGTTTTTACGCATCTCTTTGGCCCGGCACTCTCCCAATCGATCAGCCTGTTTTTGTACCTCAGCGACCCCAATCCGGGGATTGCCTGCTGGCTGGTGATCTCCTGCATATGGATGTTCTGGACGCTCCCATTTGTCTACAAGTGGTCGGGAAACCTGCAACTGGCTGCACTGATCTCGGTTGAGCTGCTTGCCTCCACGTCCCTGTTTGGATCTTACTACTACGGCGGCGTCAGTTCACCTTTCCTGCCTTGGCTCATCATTAGTCTTTTGCTCGGCTTCTTCTATCTTTCGGAACGTCCATTTCTTGTGGTCTGTCTATTTACGTTCAACATCGTCGGATTTTGTATTGCGTATATGCGGTGGGGATTCCCTGAGCTCGTTCCCTTGGCTCAACTTACGACGGTGGGATGGATCTCTATCCTCTCGGCGACCATCTACATGTCATGGATGGCAATCTATTACGCCAATATGATTTCGATGCGCACCGACCTCGAGCGAGAGGCGGAACGGCACCGCGAGACTGCAGTCCGGCTGCGTGAAGCCAAGGACGCTGCGGATGTCGCCAACCGGGCCAAATCCATTTTCCTGGCTAAGATGAGCCATGAGTTACGGACGCCACTCAACGCCGTTATTGGCTTCAGCGAAATCCTTCTCGAGAACGAAGAACTCGACGGTCAGAGCGAACGAAAGAAGGTCGATCTCGGCCGGATCAATGCGGCTGGAAAACATCTACTATCGCTCGTCACCGACGTACTTGATCTTTCCAAGATCGAGTCGAACTTTATCGAACTAAAGATCGAACAGTTCGATCTCAATGCAATGGTTCGCGAGGTCATTGCCAACATACAGCCCATGATCATCGAGAACGGCAACAAGCTTATCGTAAAATGCCGCGACGATATGGGCATCGTTTCGACGGATCAGACCAAGCTGCGGCAAGCGGCGTTAAATTTGATGAGCAACGCGGCAAAGTTCACTCAGGGCGGGACCATTACGCTGTCCGTACAGCGCCGCAAAAGCGCGGCCGGAGATTGGATCGAAATCCAGGTTCGCGATACCGGGATCGGCATCGCCCAGTCGGACATTCCGCGCCTGTTCCAGAACTTCGGACAAGCGAGCCGCGCGACCTCGACAAAGTACGGCGGCACCGGACTTGGTCTCGCGCTCAGCCAGAAACTGTGCGGTCTCATGGGCGGTGGAATTTCGGCGTCCAGTGAGGTCGGGCAAGGTTCGTGCTTCACGATCCGCGTGCTTGCGTGGATGGATGAGCAAAGAAATTTTAATAAAAATATCTTGATGCCTCAATCGATGGCAACTGCATCGGCATTCTGAAAGAGACAGATTAATGTCCACCAAAACCTCTATCGCGCCTGAAGTTGTCATGCTTCGTACGGAAGCAAGTAAAGCGGAAGCTGCCGGCGACAAGCCCGCGGCTGTTCCGCGGTTGTTGATCGTCGATGATATCGGAGACAATCGAGCGGTCTTGACGCGGCGTTTTGAGCGGCGCGGCTTCGAGGTGGTCGAAGCCAATAGCGGGTTGGTGGCCCTCGATCTGATTGCAAAAGAAGAATTCGATCTCGTTCTTCTTGACGTCATGATACCGGGTATCGACGGCATAGAAACGCTTAGACGAATTCGCAACGAGAAGCCTTCATCGGCGCTTCCCGTAATTATGGTGACCGCAAAATCCGAAAGCGACAACATCGTCGACGCACTGGAGCTCGGTGCGAATGATTATGTCACCAAACCGGTAGATTTTGCCGTCGCGCTGGCACGCGTGAACGCCCAGATTTCACGCAAGCGGGCAGAGCAGCAGATCATCATAGTGAACGAGGAATTGCGCAAGGCCAATGAGGATCTAGAGACCCGCGTAGAAGAGCGTACGCGTCGGCTTATAAATGTAAATCAGCAACTCAAGGTGGAGATTGCCGATCGTGAGGAATCACAGGCAAGGTCGCATTATCTCGCCTATCACGACTCGCTGACCGGACTTGCCAATCGGCTCCTATTCAAGGAGCAGCTAGAAGAGGCGCTCAAGGAAGTTTCCGTGACGGCGCATCCGCTGGCTGTCATGTTTCTCGACTTGGATGGTTTCAAGGCCGTCAATGACACATTGGGTCATTCAGTGGGTGACTTGCTGTTGAAGTCAGTTGCGATCAGGCTGCGCGACATTATTCCGCAAACCGATCGCATCGCGCGCCTTGGCGGTGACGAATTCGCCATCCTGCAAATGTCGGTCGCGCAGCCGAGTTCATCCATCGGTTTAGCGCAGAAAGTAATCGAAGTGGTAGGACGGCCCTTCAGCATCGAAGGTCACGACGTGACCGTGGGCGCCAGCATCGGGATCGCAATTGCTCATCCGGGCGAAATGAATGCAGAAAATTGTCTGAAGAGCGCAGATCTCGCGATGTACAGCGCGAAGGCGGAGGGGCGCGGCACCTATCGGATGTTCGATCCCGAGATGGATGCAATCGTGCAGACGCGGCGCGTTCTTGAGCGGGATATGCGTACGGCACTTGCACAGGACGGCTTTAAGCTTTTTTACCAGCCGCTCGTCAACTTGCAGACTGGGAAGGTGACCGCGTTCGAAGCGCTGATGCGCTGGGAGCATCCGACGCGCGGCATGGTACCGCCGTCCGAATTCATTCCGGTGGCGGAGGAAATGGGCCTCATCGTCCATCTCGGTGAATGGGCATTGAGGCGCGCCTGTGCCGAGGCGATGGAATGGCCGCATGACATACGAGTCTCGGTAAATCTATCGCCGCTCCAGTTCAGCAAGGGGAATCTGGTTTCTACCGTGGTGAGTTCTCTCGCCTCATCCGGATTGCCGCCGGCTCGGCTGGAGCTTGAAATAACGGAATCGGTGTTTCTTGAGAAGTCTGAACGCAATATCGCGACTCTTGTCCAATTGCGTGAACTCGGCGTTCGCATTTCCATGGATGATTTCGGCACAGGCTATTCAAGCATCGGCTACCTACGCAGCTTTCCGTTCGATAAGATTAAGATCGACCAGTCGTTCGTTCGTGACGTGCTTGTCGACGAGGGAAGCCTTGCGATTGTGCGCGCCATTGCCGGACTCGGTGTGAGCTTTGGCATGACTACCACCGCTGAAGGAGTTGAAACCGAGGAACAGATGCGACGTCTTAATCTCGAGGGTTGCATTGAGGTGCAGGGATTTCTGTATAGCAAACCGATTCCTCCGAGCGATATTGTTAAGCTTCTCGCAGATTTGAATGATCGACGCCACCGTCGAGCAGCTGCGCCTGAAATAGGGTAATAGGCGCGGTTCAGACGCGTCGTGATCGGGTTGATATTTTTGTTTGATTATTCGGCCAAAAAAATCGAGCTTCGAGTGCCTAAACCATGACACGCACCTCTCTCTCAGAGATTGACCTCGAATATGCAAGAGCGGTGGCTGACCGGGCCAATCAGTATATGGTGCTCCACGGAGTAGCTCCGACGCCCGACAATTTCGCGGTCTGGTTCAGTTATTCACGAGGCGACCTTCCCGAACTGAAACGGAAGATCGATGCCCTGATAGAAGGGAAGAAACAGTTTGATTCGGCGACGAGCCGAGAACTATATGCGATGCATCTAGCTCAAGGGTCTGCGGCCGCAGTTGTTGCTGAACTGCCCGAGCAATTCAAATCAGTTATGACCGAAGCAGGCCGTTACGTAACCGATGCGATCGCCGACAACCGCGATCATATGCAAGTCATGGGCGATGTGGCAGACCAGGCCAATAGCGGAAGCGATCCAAAACACCTGGTCAAGTGCTTAATGGGCGAACTCAGCAAAGCTTCGACTCGTGCGTTACAGCTTCAGTCGAAGTTGAGCGAAACCTCGCGCGAGCTCGATGCGATTCGCGAATCACTGAACAGCGCCGAGAAACAGGCCAACACCGACACACTCACCGGTCTTCCCAATCGTCGGGCCTTCGATGAATTTCTGCGCACGGCCCAGATTTCGGCGATGAACGATCGTCTACCCCTTGGTCTAATGATGATCGATATCGATCATTTCAAGCAGTTCAATGACAGTTTCGGACACGGAGTCGGAGATCAGGTACTGCGGCTGATCGCGGGTCAGCTTCGGGACCGCCTGCGGGGCAATGACCTGCCTGCTCGATATGGCGGAGAAGAATTAATTGCAGTCCTCCCAGGCGCCACATTGGCCGTCTGTCAGAACGTTGCGGAACGGATCCGTAAATCGATAGCGGATTGCCAGATCGTTCGCCGTTCAACTGGGGAAACCCTTCCAAGTGTTACAGTGTCGATCGGAATTGCTGAATTCCGCTTTGGAGAATCTGCGGCTGAATTTGTCGAGCGATGTGACAGCGCACTCTACTTGGCAAAGCGAGTCGGTCGAAATCGAGTGGTAACCGAGGCGCGCCTTGAAGGCCGCTCGGTTGCATGACGAACGTCTGCCTGCAGAATTTCTAAGGCGCCGACTACCTCCATTATTAAGGAACAATGCGAACGCAACGAAGCGTTTCGCACGCCCAAATCTGGACGCGCTTGGGATTGTTATGCCCGAGGCAACTTCGACAGTGCTCATCGCTGAGCCTGAAGGTGCGATGAAAGGTGGCTCACCCGAGCGCCGGCTTCACATGCTTCGACAGGTCACCGATCTGTTTCTGTTCAGGTCATAACGACCGGCCTTTTCACTTTCACGGCGCGCGACGCCAGAACGCGGTTGCGGCCATCAGCCCCAAGAGCGGGCCGGGTAGTAACAGCCAGGTCACGTATGCACCGAACGCATCGATATTGCCGCTCGTCAGCCAGATCGACAGCGATGAAATTAGAAAGCCAATGCTGTTTTGAAGCGCAAGAGCGCTGCCGATGATCGCCGGTGGTATAGCGTTGGTTGAAAGTGCCGAGAATTGTGCGGAATCCGGTATTACGACAAGCCCCCACACAAAGAGTGCGGCAAGCCCGACTGGAGCGAACGAGGCGCAGAGCGGGAAGACAAGACACAGGATGCCGGACATCGCCAACGATGCGGCTGCAACAACGCGTGAGCCGAAGCGAGCTGATAGCTTGCCCCCCACGATGCAACTCACCCCTCCGGTTGCGATGACGCAAAAAGACAATACAGAAATAGAGGAGGGGGCGCTCTCGAGTGTTTTATGCAATACGGATGCTAGTAAAAAGGGAACGAGCGTCCAGAACGCATAGAGCTCCCACATGTGCCCGAAATAGCCAGCCGCAGCGGCGCGGAAACCTACATTCTTGAATGCGCCAAACGCAGCTCCGAAATCGAGCGGTGTGACGACCTGACTTCGGATGCCAGGCCCCTCTCCGACCCACAACACAGCGCCCGCCGCGATCATCGCAAGAGCGGAGGCAACCGAAACCACCTCATGCCATGGCCAATCCGGTGCAACTGCGCGGATTAGATGCGGTAACCCTGTCCCGATGGTCAGCATTCCGACGAGCCAGCCGAGATACAGGCCTGCTTGCCGCGGCACCCAGCCGACGACCAGTTTCATTCCGATCGGATAGATGCCCGCGAGACAGAAGCCGGTCGCAAATCGCAGCGCCACCCCGGTGACGAAGCCGCCGGCGAGCCAAGCGAAAGCGAGGTTGGCAAAAGCGCCCGCCACCGCGCTGACGGCAAAAACCACGGACGCCCTGTAGCGGTCTGCAAGAGAGGTTAGCGCCAGAAACAGCGTGCCGGAGATGAAGCCCAGTTGTACCGCGACGGTCAGTAGTCCGATATCCTCAACGCGAAGATTCCATTCCGCCATCAGACTATGCGCAGCGCTGTTGGCGCCAAACCAAAGCGTCGTCCCCAACAACTGGCTGACGATGATGACGAAAAGCGCTCGCGAACGCCTCCGTCCGCTCACGGTCGTGCTCTCTGCCATCTCTCCTCGAAGTTTCGGCTCATTATCAAGCGATAGTTTGACATTCTTTTCTAGTTTTTATATCTAACGCTCGTTAGAATCAAGCGCGGGTCATCCCGTTCGAAATGAAAGCTGTCGACCGATGATTGCCTCTCCGGACCAATGGCAACTGCTCTCGGCGCTGCGTATCGGCAAGACCGAGATCCCGAACCGGATCATGATGCCTGCGCTGCATCTCAACTATCACCGGGACTTCGGTTACGCCGACGACACCCTCATTGCGTTCTATGAAGAACGGGCGCGCGGACGCGCCGGCCTGATCTCCATCGGGGGATTTGCCATCGATGTGGCGGGGGCAGGTGTGTTCGACAGCTTGCTGCTGGGCCTTTGGGACAACAGCTACATTCCCGACCTGAAGCGGCTGACAGGGGCCATGAAGGCTGCGAATCCCCAAGGCAAGGTCGCCTGTCAGCTCTATCACACAGGCCGGGTATCGCCTTCGAAACTCACTGGTCGCCAGCCAGTCGCTGTCTCCCCAATTCCTTCAAGGTTCAATCCCGAGCCTCTTCACATCCTTAGTACCGATGAGGTGAAGGAGGTGGAGCAGAAATACGTCGATGCGGCGGTACGCGCGGTCGAAGCGGGCTTCGACATGATCGATCTCTTTTGCGGTACGGGACACCTGCTCAACCAGTTTCTCTCGCCCGCAACCAATGAACGGGAGGACGAGTACGGCGGGTCGTGCGAGAATCGCACTCGGGTGGCTATCAATATCGTTCGCGGCATTAACAATGCTCTGCCAGGTATTCCCGTCTTGGCGCGTCTTGCTGGGCACGACCTGATTCCGGGCGGCAACACACATCACGACGTGCGCGAGATTGCGCGGCTGCTGGAGCAAGCCGGCGTTGCGGCCTTCAACGTCACTGGGGGCTGGCATGAGTCGCGTGTGCCGCAGATTACAGGCGAGGTTCCGACAGGCGCTTTCGTGTGGCTGGCGCAGAATATCAAATCGGTCGTGTCGGTGCCTGTAGCGGCATCGAACAGGATCAACGATCCCGCCGCCGCCGAGCGCATCGTTCGCGAAGGTCGCGCCGACTTCATTTCCATGGGCAGGCCGCTTCTCGCGGATTCGCAACTTCCTCGCAAGTTGATCGAAAAGAGGGCGGATCAAATCACCCATTGCATCGCCTGTAATGTCTGTCTGGATTCGGCTTGGCACGGCCCGACGCGCTGTCTGGTCAATCCCCGCGCCGGCAGGGAATTGGAGTTGCAGGTCGACGATACCGCCAAGCCGCGCAAGGTTGTTGTCGTCGGTGGTGGCCCAGGCGGCATGATGGCTGCGAAAATTGCTGCGGCGCGGGGGCATAGTGTCGTTCTTTTCGAGCGCGACACGACGCTCGGCGGCGTAGCCGGCATAGGGGCCGTCGCCCCCGGAAAGAAGGAGTATCGCTGGCTTTATGAAGATCTGGCGCGCCAAATCATCGCGGAGCCGCGCATCGCGATCAAAGTCGGAGCCGCAGCGGATCTGGCCACTGTCCGCGAGGAATCTCCGGCGGCCGTCGTGATCGCAACCGGCGGGCGCGAACGCATGCCCGATCTGCCGGGGCAATCCACGAGCGGCATCCGCGTCTGCCACGCCCACGACGTCCTTGCAGGCAAAGCGGGTCCGATCGGCCGGAACGTGGTCGTCATCGGCGGCGGCCCAACGGCGTGTGAGACCGCGCTCCTTCTCAAGGAGGAGGGCGGGCTTGATGGCGAGACAGTGAAGTTTTTGCTCGTCCAGAAGTTGATGGACGTGGACGAGTTACGCCATCTCGCTATGGGCGGTCAGCCCGGTCGGACCGTCACCGTAGTTCAGCGTTCGGACCGTCTCGCGAAGAGTCTAAATAAGTCGATTCGCTGGACTTTGCTCAAGGCGCTTGAGCAGGCGGGTGTGCAGATCCGCCTGAACACCGTCGTGTCGGCTCTGGAAGAGGGCAGCGCGGTGCTGAGCGCCAAGACCGGTGATGATCGCATTCCTTGCGATACCATCATCGTCGCTGCCGGCATCGTGCCGGAAAACGAGCTCTATCAGGACGTCAAAAATAAATTCCCCGAACTGCCCGTTTATCTAATCGGTGACGCCGTCAATCCACGGCAAGCCACGGAAGCCTTGCTTGAGGCATTCCAAGCCGCAATTCGCATCTAGAAAACAAAACAACGGAGGAAAACAGATGAACTCACGAAACATATTGTCGATCGTGGCCTCTGCCATGTTGCTCATGCTTCCTTGTATGCCAGGCGCGCAAGCCGAAACCACGATCAAGATCGGCTTTATCAATCCGGCGACAGGTGTCTTCAGTGTCCTTGGGGAGTCTGCTCGCATGGGTTTGGGGCTTGCTATCGAACGCGCTCACCACAATCCGGCGTTCAAGGGCGTCAATTTTGTCGTTGAAGAACGCGATTCTGCGGCCAAGGCCGCGGACGCGATCCGGTACTCCCGTGAATTGATCCAGCGCGAACGAGTGGATGTTCTCATGGGTGGTCTCTCCAGTGCGGTCTGCTTGGCAATGCAGAAGCTCGCTGCCGAAGAGCAGATTGTCTATGTGAATGCGAGCGGCTGCTGGGTCGATGAGTTCACGTCACCTGAAAACAAGAACAAGTATTCCTTCCGCGTCAGCGCCAGCAACAAGCAACGTAATATTACTTTTGCCAAGTGGCTGGTCGATAACGTTGGCAAGCGATGGTACGTCGCCTATTCCGACTATGCCTATGGCCAATCCGGATTCCGTGCCTTCCGAGATGCGATCGCCAGCGCGGGCGGCGAAATCGCTGGCTCCATCGGCGTTCCGTTCGGCTCCACAGATATGGCGGCCTACATGAGCAAGGTGGATCGCAGCGCCGACGGTCTTTATTTCGTGTTCGCGGGGCGCGATGCGATCCTTGCATTGCAGGAGGCCAATGCCCAAGGCCTTAAGGAAAAGATGAAGCTCGCCGGCATGCAGTCCCTCATTGTTCCGGAAAACTTCCCCAAGCTGCCGGAGGCGGCGGAAGGCTTGAATTTCATCGGTGACTATCCTCGGGCTGCGAACGGTCCTTTGGACACTGCGGAGAATCGCGAGTTCCAGAAGCTGTTTCACGAAAAATTTGGCGAGCGTCCCGTCGGGCTGAATGCTTTCGAGGCCTATCAATCCGCCAACGCTCTCTTGCTCGCGATCGAGAAGTCCGGCTTCAAAGGCCGCGCCGATACCGACAAGCTCGCTGCCGCAATGTCTGGCCTGGAAGCGCCGGCAAGTGTCTCATTCCCGGCTGGGTCGATTACGATCCGCGCCGCCGACCATCAGGGCGTCGCTCCTCTTTATATAGGTCATGTCGCGGACGGTAACGAGCGCGTCATACATCAGATCACGGCCCAAGAAATCGGGGCGATCAAGTAGCAGCGGGGGCGCTCATGAGCGATTGCGGTCGCTCATGAGCGTGACTCTTGGTGGATGATCATGCACCTCCTGAAGACAGTCGGCGTAAGCCGTAGCTTTGGCAAATTCACTGCGGTGAATGCGGTGGATCTCCATATCTCGGCTACCGGCATCCACGCTCTTATTGGTCCCAACGGCGCTGGCAAGAGCACGTTGCTTAACCTGTTGGCCGGCACATTGCCGGTCAGCTGTGGCTGCATCTACTATGAAGGTCGAGACGTCACGCGACTGCCCATTCATGCGCGCGCGCGAATCGGGATCAGCCGCTCTTATCAGGTCGTCACCCTCTTTGCAGGTCTCACCTGCCGCCAGGCAATGCAGCTTGCCCTGCAGCGCGACCTTTCGGTTGCGGCTTGGTTAAGCCCCGGCCCCATGCGAAAAGTTCGGAACGAGGCCGACGAGATTCTCAAGGCCATGGATTTGTTCGATGTCGCTGAGGCCGATACGGCGGAGCTATCTCACGGTCTCCAGAAGCATCTAGAGATCGCTTTGGCGCTGGCGAACTCGTCACGGCTGCTTCTGCTGGACGAGCCCATGGCGGGAATGAGTATTTCCGAACGCGCGGCTCTTGCCGCTCGTGTGCGCGAGCTCGCAAAAGACCGCGCGATCGTTTTGGTTGAACATGACATCGATATGGTCATGTCGCTCGCGGATACCGTCACGGTGCTTCACAACGGTGCGGTGATCGCCTCCGGCGATCCCGCGGAGGTTCGAGCCAACAGTATGGCGCAAAGCGTCTACCTGCAGGCAGGCATGGTATGTTGAAGGTTCAGAATCTGAGCGCGGGCTATGGCCCGGTACAGGTACTTTGGGATATCAACCTCGCTGTTTCGGCCGGAGAAGTTGTCTGCGTCGTCGGCCGCAATGGTGTTGGCAAGAGCACGCTTCTTAACACGATCGCGGGTCTCGCCGACTGCCGATCCGGCGCTTTGTCCCTGTCGGGCGAATCCATCGCTCAACTCAGCACGGCACAGCGCGCACGGGCCGGCATCGGCTACGTGCCACAACAGCGCGAAATCTGTCCGGATCTAACGGTGGAAGAAAATCTGCTCGTTCCCATCTATGCGCTGGGTTTAGAGCCAGCCAAGCTCTCGGCTGTCTATGACGGTTTTGCCCGACTCAAGGAGCGGCGTTATCAAGTGGCGGGCTCTCTCAGCGGGGGCGAGCGCAAACTGTTGGCGTTTGCCCGTATTATGCTTTGCTCCCCCAAAATCTTCCTCATCGATGAGCCGACCGAGGGCCTTATGCCGTCTGCCGTGGTGGAGATTTCCGGGTTGATCGCCGGATGTCGCGAGGAGGGCGCAGCGGTATTACTGGTCGAGCAGAATTTGCGGGTGATCGAGGCAGTCGCGGATCGTATTTATTTGATGAATTCCGGCCGCATCGAGCTCACGCTCGACAAGTTCGATGAAACACAGATCGTGAAGTATTTGGGAGTCTGACGATGGAAGCGGTCACGTCACAGCTCGCCAACGGCGTCGTGGTGGGAACAACCATCGCGCTGACCGCGCTTGGTTTGACGCTTATCTTCGGCATCATGCACATTGTCAATTTGGCGCATGGCGAGTTCTATGCGTTGGGCGCCTATTTTACCTGGGTCGCCTATTCTTTGCTGAATAACTTTTGGGTAAGCGCCGCGATCGGGATCGTCGCAACAGCCATCATCGGCGCGGCTCTGTTGATGATGTTCTACGACAAGCTGACGGGCGCCGGGCCGTTGCGCTGGGCGCTTTTAACCCTTGGTTTCGGGTACGTCTTGCGCGAGCTCATGCAGCTCGTTTTTGGCACCGACTTCAAGCTTGTGGCGCCTCCGCTCGAAGGCACGATTCCCTGGGCTGGCGGTGTCTACCGGATTGCCGTGACGGTGGCGGGGCTTTTACTGATCCTTGCACTTGCGCTCTTCCTCAAGAAATCCCGTTATGGCGTGCTCATCCGTGCCATCGCCAACAACCGTGACGCAGCTGCCCTCGTCGGCGTCTCGACCAAGACGATTTATACATGGGTCGCATTGATCAGCGCAGGACTTGCCGGTGCGGCGGGCGCCTTTATGCTTCCGGTGACAAGCGCCTATCCGACCATGGGGCTCGAGATCATGATCATGGCATTCGTGGTGGTTGTCGTGGGAGGTATGGGCAATATTCAGGGAGCGCTCATCGCCAGTCTACTAGCCGGCCTCGCGCAATCGCTGCTCACTCTTATCGTGGAGCCTACAGCGGCGACAATCATCGTTCTTGTCGCGTTCATGCTTGTCCTGGTTGTGCGGCGAGAGGGATTGCAGAAACTATGGTGAACGCGTTGAGCAAGTCATGGAGCATGGCGATATCTGCGGCTCTTCTTCCGGTGCTTCCGTTGGTGCTTCCCGACTATTACCTGTATCTTGCCACCGAGCTTTTGATCTGGGCGCTGTTCGCCCTTTCTCTCGACCTCTTGCTTGGCTATACGGGTCTGCCGAGTTTCGGCCATGCCATATTCTTCGGCATTCCGGCCTATGCCGTCGGCATCATCCTGACGGCGGGCTACCCTTTGATCGTCGCACTTCTGGCGGCGGTTGTTGCCGCGAGCTTGACCGGGTTGATTCTTGGCTATCTTGCAACGCGCACCGGCGGTATCGGCTACATTATCGTCACGCTACTTGCCTCATTCGCCGTCTTCCTGACCGCCTTCAGTTGGACCAATCTGACCGGCGGCGAGAACGGGCTATACATTTCCCGTGCCGGCACGCTGGCGTCCCTGAGTACGCAAGCGGCCTATGCCATAGTCGCCGTATCGACCGCATTGATTTTTCTCGGTTCGCGATGGCTCGTTCGCTCAAACTATGGGCTGCTCCTTATCGGGATCAAGACCAACGAAACGCGAGCCCAGGCAATGGGCTATAATACGCAACTTTATAAATTCCAGATCACAATCGTCTCTGCCATGATCGCCGGCATTGCGGGTGTTCTTTACGCGCTGCTGGCACGCAGCCTATCCGCCGAATTGGTCGGACCGGAGCTGTCCACCGAAGTGGTTATCTGGGTGTTGCTCGGCGGAGCGCAAACATTGCTAGGGCCTATGCTGGGAGCGGCCCTTTTCATTCTCATTAAGCAGGCGCTGAACACCGTCAGGGCGTATCCGATTTTCCTTGGATTGCTTTTTATTGTTGTGGTTGTGTGGACTCCATCAGGGCTATTGAAGCTCCCGGAGAGGCTTTGGAAATCGTTCCGGCGAAAAAACGAGACAGAAGCATGACGAAACGAGAGCGGTCGCCGGCGGCGGACGTGAAGCGTGAGGCGATCAAGACGTCGGCGAAGCGGCTTTTCAGCACCAATGGCTATGTTGCGACGACGATGAGGCAGATCGCGAGCGCTGTGTCGATGGAAAGTGGCTCGCTGTATTATCATTTTAGCAGCAAGGAGGAGCTCCTATCGGTTCTGCTAAGCGAGGGTAACGAGAGTCTGATCGCAGGGGCCAAAGAATGTCTCGCTCGCAATCCGGGCGATCCCGGCACTGCGTTGCGCGAGATTATCACCACACATATGCGTATTGTCGTGGAGGATCGGACTCGCTTTATAATTGCCACGACCGATCTCAATCGGCTGAAGAGCGATCGACGCAAGAAGATCATTGCTCAGCGCAGAAGTTATGAGCAGATTATCGAAAACACAATCGGGCAAGGTATTCATGCCGGCCTGTTCCGGCCCTGCGACGTGAAGGTTATCAGCTACGCGATCATAGCGGTCGCGAATGGCGTCGCCTTCTGGTTCAATCCACGCGAAGAGCTGTCGCTTGACGAAATCGCGCGCGCACAAATTGCGCTGGTCCTTGACGGGCTGGTTGTGCCGGGGCTCGTTCGCAAAGGCAATGACGATGCGCATGTATGATGTAATGACGGTTAAGGCCTCGCTTGAGCGATCGGAGCGTTGGTATGCGACCGAAACCGCGCTCGTCGAGGCCGGCGTCAGCATGACCTACGCTGACTTCGGCAGTGCTTGCCGGCGTATCGCGGCGGGCTTTTGCAGACTCGGTGCGACGAAAGGGGATCGCATTGCATTTCTATGTAATGCGGGAACGAGCCATACCTGCGCTTATTATGCGGGCCAATTGCTCGGTGCAATCACGGTCAATCTTCATTACCGCGAAACCCTGGCGCACCAGATACAACTGCTACAACGGTTGCAGCCCAGCATCCTTGTCTTTGACGATGAGAAGGAAGCGCTGGCGCTTGAGCTAGGGCGTGCCGTTAAAGAACTTGTCCTGGTGCGTATTGGCGGGGCAGTAGGAGACAGCCCGACAATTGACGACTTGATGCGGGAAGACGAGTTCGAAGGGAGTGTCCCGGTTGCCGCGAGCGACCCCGCTCTCATCCAGCTCTCCTCTGGCAGTACCGGCGTTCCCAAGGCCCTCATTCATTCCCATGAATCGGTCATGCATAGCTGGGCTGGCGGCGTTTATATGTGGAATGGGATTTCTACGGCCGACCGATTTCTAAACGGATTTGCGCCGTCTTTCGCTGTCTGGATTGTCCATCCGGGAGCGTTTCTGGCTAATGGTGCGGCCGTGGTTTTCAACAGAGCCTGGGATCCGGTCAAGTATATGCATCTCATCCAGGACCACAAAATCACCGCTACGGCGCTGACACCGACACAGTGGCGTGGCATCCTTGCGGGCGATCCAGAGCATTATGATCTCAGTTCGCTTCGCATGGCGGCTTATCTGGGTGAGAAGATTTCACCTCATCATCTCAAGGCGCTCACCGAGCGGGTATGCTCTACATTCTGCAGCTTCTACGGCATGTCGGAATGTCTCGGCATCGGTGGCTGCGTCATACGCAGCCACGATTGCATCACGAAAGGTAAGTGGGGCAGCGTCGGGAAACCCACGCTCAATAGCGATTTGCGTGTCATTGCAATGGGAGGTTCCGGTCGTGACATTCTCCCGGTCATGGAAGTGGGCGACATTGTCGTCCGAGCGGCGTCGTTCGCCAGCGGCAACTGGGGGGATTCCTCCTGGGAGGATCGGGTATTGACGGGCGACGGCTGGTATAGAACTGGGGACGTTGGCTATGTCGATCAGGACGGGTTTGTCTTCCTCACCGGACGTGCAGACAATATGATCGCAACCGGTGGCATCAAGGTAGCCGCGGAAGAGATCGAAGCTGTTCTCATTCAGAATCCCGACATCGCGGATGTCACCGTCGTCGGCGGGGCCGATCACAAATGGGGTGAGCGCATCGTGGCATTCGCTGTGGTTCGGGACGCGCGCATCTCATCGGAAGATCTGGATCGGTGGTGTCGAGAGGATGGCCGTCTTGCTGGTTTCAAGCGACCCAAGGAGTGGCATCTTGTGGATGAGCTGCCCCAAAACAGTGTCGGGAAAAAAGACCGGCGGGCGGCCAAATTGATGAGTAAGAGCCAGGCGATTTAAAGCATCGACCCTAAAGCATTTACACCTTTATACCCGCTCACTCTCGCTGGTGTGCC
>JAFEFK010000866.1 GCA_018240625.1 Pseudomonadota bacterium | reverse complement strand
GACCGATGGGCGCGATGCGCCGTTATCGCCGGCCATTGCTGCTGGTTGTGCTGCCGCTGGTCGCGCTCATAGCCGGGCTGGCGTTCTATCTGTCCGGCGGCCGTTACGTGACTACCGACGACGCCTATGTTGGCGCGCAGAAAGTGCTGATTACACCTGAGGTCTCCGGCAAGGTCGACAAGGTTTCCGTAAAGGAAGGCCAGCACGTCAAGAAGGGCGACCTGCTGTTTGAAGTCGATCCTGCGCCGTTCCGCTTTGCCGTCCAGCAGGCCGAGGCAAAACTGAATGACGCCAAGGTCGAATACGATACGCTGAAACAGAATCTCGCGATCTACGCCAAATCGGCAGCGCTGTCCCAGGAAAGCATCAACGTCAAGCAACGCGACGTGGATCGCAAGACCTCGCTCGTCAAAAGCAATGCCGGATCGCAGCTCGACCTCGACAATTCGCTCAGCGCGCTAGTGCAGGCGGAGGGCCTGAACCAGATTCTGCAACAGCAGATCGCCAACGCGAAGAACAAACTGCTCGGCGACCCGAACCTGCCGCTCGAGAAATTCCCCGCCTACGCGCAGGCCAAGGCTGCGCTGGGCGATGCGCAGCGCAATCTCGCCAATACGGAACTGCGGGCGCCGATCAACGGGGTCGCGACACAGGTCGACAACATCCAGCTCGGCCGTTTCGTCCCCGCCGGCACCCCGGTGTTCAGTGTAGTGGACCTCGATAACCCATGGGTCGATGCCAACCCGAAGGAGTCCGATTTCACCTACGTCGCGGTCGGGCAGCCCGTCGATCTCTATGTCGACTCCTTTCCCGATCATGTCTTCAAAGGCACGGTGGGGTCGCTCAGCCCCGGCACCGGCGCGACGTTCGCGATCCTGCCGCCGCAGAACGCAACCGGAAACTTCGTGAAGATCGTGCAGCGCATTCCGGTGCGGATCTACTTCGACAAGAACGACGCAATGGTCGCCAAGCTGAAATCCGGCATGAGCGTTGACGTGTCGATCGACACCAACCACCGGCGCTCGCTCGCGGGCCTGTTCGGCCTGTCGCACACGAAGCAGGACTAAAGCCGTGACAACGGATGCCGGACATCCCATCGCGGTTCCCGGCCTGCGCCGGAACATGGTGACGATCTGTGCCATGACCGCGACCATCATGCAGGCGCTGGATACCACGATCGCCAACGTCGCGCTGCCCTACATGCAGGGGTCGCTGTCGGCGTCGCAGGATCAGATCAACTGGGTGCTGACGTCCTACATCGTCGCCGCCGCCATCATGACCGCGCCGGTCGGCTGGATTGCCAACCGCTTCGGCCGCAAGCGCATCTTCATCCTCTGCTCCGCAGGTTTCACGATCGCGTCTGTCATGTGCGGACTGGCGCAGGACATCACGCAGATGGTGGTGTTCCGCCTGCTGCAAGGTATATTCGGTGCCGCCCTGGTGCCGCTGTCGCAAGCGGTGATGCTGGACAGTTACGCGCTGCACGAACGCGCCAAGGCGATGGCGATCTGGGGCATGGGCGTGATGATGGGCCCGATCATGGGCCCGTCGCTCGGCGCGTGGCTCACCGAAACCTATAGCTGGCACTGGGTGTTCTTCGTCAATCTGCCGTTCGGCATCATCACGGTGGCCGGCCTGCTGATCTTCATGGACGAGACCAAGCTCAACACCGGATTGCAGTTCGACTGGTTCGGCTTCACGGCGCTGGCTGTCGGCATCGGCTCGCTGCAGCTTGCGCTCGATCGCGGCGAGCAGCTCGACTGGCTGGAGTCGTGGGAGATCGTGATCGAGCTGATCATCAGCGGAACCGGATTCTATTATTTCTTCGCGCATTCGTTCACGACCAAGCGGCCGTTCGTCCAGTTCGCGATCTTCAAGGACCGCAATTTCTCAACCGCCCTGATCTTCATGGTGGTGATCGGCGTGGTGCTGTTCTCGACGATGGCGCTGGCATCGCCGCTATTCCAGAATGCCTACGGCTACCCGATCCTGACCGCCGGTCTTCTGCTCGCGACGCGCGGCGGCGGAACGTTCATGGCGATGATGATGGTCAGCCGCCTCATGGGCTACTTCGAGGCGCGAACCCTGATCGCCACCGGCCTCACGCTGATGGCCTTCACGCTTTACGAGATGACCGGCTGGACCGCCGACGTCGCGGTGCAGACCATCGTCGTCAACAGCATCGTGCAGGGCTTCGGTCTCGGTCTCGTGTTCGTGCCGCTGAGCACGGCGGCCTTCATGACGCTGCCCAACCATCTGCGCACCGACGGGACCTCGATGCTGACGCTGGTACGCAACGTCGCGAGCTCGATCGGCATTTCCATCGTTATCGCGCAACTGACGCGCGGTACCACCCGCGTCCATGCCGTACTGACCGAGCATATCAACCCGTTCAACAACGCGTTGCAGATGCCGAACGTCACCAGCACCATCAACCTGAACACCGACATGGGTCGCGCGACGATGGATCTGATCGTCAGCGCGCAGGCGCAGATCATCGCGTTCTCGCAGGATTTCGCGCTGGTCGCGCTGGTCACGATCTGCGCGATTCCGCTGGTGCTGATCCTGAAATCCACCAAGGCGGCGATGCGCGCGCCGTCGGATCATGCCGCGATCATGGAATAGCCCGAAGAGGGACACGTCGTCCTGAAGAGCCTCATGGCACCTCGGCGCTCGTGCGCGCGGGAATGCGAATGCTTGGCTGTTTGAAACTTGAATCAGAAAGTTGGAGCAAACGCGCCGACGTGCTCTCAGCGTCATTCCGGGGCACGAGCTCTGCGCAAAATTGACTTGTCAATTCAGTCGCTGACGAGCGAGCCTGGCATCCATACCCCTGTGATTGCGTTTGTCCGAAACATCATCACAGAGAGTATAAATTCCGGATCGCCTCTATGAGGCGTCCGGAATGACGAAAAGAGAAATCATCCGCAACACTCACACGGCGAAGAACACCGTTTCGCCGTCGCCCTGCAGATGAATATCGAACCGGTAGACGGGGCTGCCGCTCTGCACACGCTTTGCGATCAGCGTCGCCCGGCGATCTTCCGGCACCAGCGCCATGATGGCGTCGGTGGCGTTCGACGCCTCGTCGTCGAAATAGATCCGCGTATAGTTCTGCACCAGCATGCCACGCGCGAAGATCGCCATCAGGATGTGCGGCGCCTGCGGCTTCCCGTCAGGTCCGGGCACTGCGCCGGGCTTGACGGTCTCGAAGGCATATTCGCCGTCGCCGCCGGTGCCGCAACGGCCGAACCCCTTGAATGAGGAATTCGGCAGCGCGCGCTTGTCCTGCGGATCGCTGAAGCGTCCCTGCGCATCGGCCTGCCATATCTCGAGCATGCAATCCGGCACCGGCGCGCCATCGCCGTCGAATACGCGGCCCTCGATACGAATCCGCTCGCCGGAGGCATCCGGCGTCACCAGATTGTTCGTGAACGCGTCGTTCCACGAGTACTTTCCGTTCGACGTCAGGCCGTAGGCGAAGAACGGACCGACCGTCTGCGATGGAGTTATGCCGGGCACTACTTGGTCTCCATGGGCGTGGCGTTGCGGCCGCGCAGAACGATGTTGAAGCGGTAGCACAGCGCCCAGTCAGGCTTGGTATTGTCGAGGTCGAAACTCGAAATCATGCGCTGGCGCGCCTTCTCGTCGGTCACCGAATTGAAGATCGGATCGAACGGAAACAGCGGGTCGCCCGGAAAATACATCTGTGTGACGAGGCGCGAGATGAAGGCGTAGCCGAACACCGAAAAGTGGATGTGCGCGGGCCGCCACGCATTGTGATGATTGCCCCAGGGGTAGGCGCCCGGTTTCACGGTAATGAAGCGGTAATAGCCGGAGCTGTCGGTCTGGGCGCGGCCGGCGCCGGTAAAATTCGGATCGAGCGGCGCCGGATGCTGATCGCGCACGTGGATATAGCGGCCGCAGGCATTGGCCTGCCAGAGTTCGACCAGTGCATTGGGAACACCACGGCCGTCTTCGTCCTGGACGTGGCCATGCACGATGATGCGCTCGCCGAGCGGCTCGCCCTTGTGCTGGATGGTGAGGTCGTGATCGTTCTTGCGCACCGCCTCGTGGCCGTAAACCGGCCCGGTCAACTCTGACAGCGTCTGTGGCACGATGATCAGCGGCTTCGCCGGCGAGCGTTTGACCGTGCTCTTGTAGCCGGGTGATAGCCGCGCCGGATTGGCCTTGAGACTGTCGAGGGGATAGACGAGGGTCATTCGTATCTCTCACATTTCCTCGTCATTGCGAGGAGCAAAGCGACGAAGCAATCCAGTTCTTGAGCGTGGACCCTGGATTGCTTCGCTGCGCTCGCAATGACGTTCGCAACCGGCTAGTTCAATTTCTCGATCGCAACTGCCACGCCCTGACCAACGCCGACGCACATCGTCGCCAGCGCCAGCTTGCCACCGCGCTTCTCCATTCCATGGACAGCCGTCAATGCGAGACGCGCGCCGCTCATGCCGAGCGGATGTCCAAGCGCAATCGCGCCGCCATGCGGATTGACGAAATCGGCATCGTCCTTGACGCCGAGCTGGCGCAGGCAGGCTATGCCCTGTGAGGCAAAGGCTTCATTGAGCTCGATCAAATCGAAATCGGAAATCTTCAGGCCCAGCCGTTCCATCAGCTTGCGCGTCGCCGGCACCGGGCCGATGCCCATGATACGCGGCGGCACCGCGGCCGAGGCGAGCCCGAGAATGCGCGCGCGCGGCGTCAGGCCGTGCTTTTTCACCGCGGCTTCCGAAGCGAGGATCATCGCGGCCGCGCCGTCGTTGACGCCGGACGCATTGCCCGCCGTCACCGTGCCGGGATCGCGCACGATCGGCTTGAGCTTGGCAAGACCCTCAAGCGTGGTTTCGGGACGTGGATGCTCGTCGGTATCCACGATAGTCGGTCCGGCCTTGCCGCCGGGAATCGTGATCGGCGTGATCTCCTCGGCGAAATAGCCGGACGCGATCGCCTTGCCGGCACGCTCCTGCGAGCGGATCGCGAACGCGTCCTGATCGGCGCGCGACACCTGGAATTCCTCGGCGACGTTCTCGCCGGTTTCAGGCATCGCATCGACGCCGTATTGCTTCTTCAGCAGCGGGTTGATGAAACGCCAGCCGATGGTGGTGTCGAAAATTTCGGCGCTGCGCGCGAACGCGGTCGGCGCCTTGCCCATCACAAACGGCGCGCGGGTCATGGATTCGACGCCGCCTGCGATTGCAAAATCGATTTCGCCTGATCGGATCGCGCGGCCCGCGGCACCGACCGCATCGAGGCCGGAAGCGCACAGCCGGTTCAGCGTCTGGGCCGGAACCGAATCCGGCAAACCCGCCAGCAACACCGCCATGCGCGCAACGTTGCGGTTGTCCTCGCCAGCCTGGTTGGCGCAGCCGAAGAACACTTCGTCGACGGCGCTCCAGTCCAGATTGGGATGTTTTGCCATCAGCGCCTTGATCGGCGCGGCGGCGAGATCGTCCGCGCGCACCTTGGCCAGCGAACCTCCGAAGCGGCCGATCGGGGTGCGGACCGCGTCACATACAAATACGTCGCGCATTTCGTTTCTCCCTGAAACCGCTGGCCCGGAAACCGGGACTTGACGCGAGTTTTAAGCGGCGGATGCTGGGCAGGTCAAATGATCGCTGCGGTTCAGGGCCGCTTTCAGGCGAGAGCGGTCATGCACGCTGGCCGGACTTGGTTTACAATCGCGAACCGATGCGTGGAAAACGTGCATGGCCGCCGTAATGCCATAGGAACCAAACCTGAAACTTTGTAGCTTTCGCCGCCATGACGATCCAGCAGACCATTCCCATATCGCCAGACCCCGCCGCCCCCACTGAGGTGGCACGGGTGACGCCGATGATGGAACAGTACCTTGAAATCAAGGCGGCCAATCCCGGCCTGCTGCTGTTCTACCGGATGGGCGATTTCTACGAACTGTTCTTCGAGGACGCCGAAATCGCCTCGCGTGCGCTCGGCATCATGCTGACCAAGCGCGGCAAGCATCAGGGCATCGACATCCCGATGTGCGGCGTGCCAGTGGAACGATCCGACGATTACCTGCACCGGCTGATCGCATCGGGCCATCGCGTCGCGGTGTGCGAGCAGATGGAAGATCCGGCGGCCGCCCGCAAACGCGGCAACAAGAGCGTAGTCCGCCGCGATGTGGTGCGTCTGGTCACGCCGGGCACGCTGACCGAAGACACGTTGCTCGATGCTCGAACCAACAACTATCTGCTGGCGATGTCGCGGGCCCGCGCCTCATCCGGCGGCGATCGCGTCGCTCTCGCCTGGATCGACATCTCGACGGCGGAATTCATCGTCACCGAATGCAGCATGGGCGAACTCGCCGCAACGCTGGCGCGCATCAATCCCAACGAAGTGATCGTGTCCGACGCGTTGTATGGCGATCCGGATCTCGCCACGCTGCTGCGCGAGTTGCCGTCGGTGACGCCGCTGACCCGCGACGTGTTCGACAGCGCCACCGCCGAACGCCGGTTGTGCGACTACTTCGCGGTTGCGACCATGGACGGCCTCAGCGCGATGTCGCGGCTGGAAGCGACCGCGGCCGCCGCCGCCGTCACCTATATCGACCGCACCCAGGTCGGCAAGCGGCCGCCGTTGTCACCGCCCGCCCGCGAAGCCGCCGGCACCACCATGGCGATCGATCCGGCGACCCGCGCCAACCTCGAACTGACACGCACGCTGGCCGGCGAACGCCGCGGCTCGCTGCTCGATGCGATCGACTGCACCGTGACGGCGGCGGGGTCGCGACTCCTCGCTCAACGACTGGCAGCGCCGCTGACCGATAACACCGCCATCGCGCGGCGGCTCGACGCCGTCGCAGCGTTTACATCCGATAGTGCGGCACGCGACGACATCCGCATCGTCTTGCGCGCGGCACCGGATATGTCGCGCGCACTGGCACGGCTGTCGGTCGGACGCGGCGGTCCTCGCGATCTCGCTGGTCTGCGTGACGGCATCCTCGCTGCCGATCAGGCGCTGGCGCGGCTCGGCGCAATGCCCGAGTTGCCGCAGGATATCGCCGCCGCGGTGGAGGCGTTGCGCCGGCCCTCCCGCGACCTCGCGCGCGAACTCGACCGTGCGCTCGCCGAGCAACTGCCGCTGATGAAACGCGACGGCGGCTTTGTCCGTGAAGGATATGAAGCCGCGCTCGACGAAGCGCGCAAGCTGCGCGACGACTCGCGCCGCGTGGTTGCGGAAATGCAGGCGCGCTACGCCGACGAGACCGGCATCAAAGCGCTGAAGATCCGACATAACAATGTGCTCGGCTATTTCGTCGAGGTGACGGCGCAGCACGGCGACAAGCTGATGACGGCGCCTCTCAACGCCACCTTCATCCATCGCCAGACGCTGGCGGGCCAGGTCCGCTTCACCACTTCGGAACTGGGCGAGATCGAGGCCAAGATCGCCAATGCCGGCGACCGCGCGCTCGGCCTTGAACTGGAAATCTTCGAGCGGCTAGGCGCGATGGTCATCACAATCAGCGACGATCTGCGCGCCACCGCGCATGCGTTCGCGCAACTTGACGTCGCGACGGCGCTGGCGAAACTCGCCAACGACGAGAATTACACGCGACCAGAGGTCGACACCTCGCTCGGCTTCGCCATCGAAGGCGGACGCCATCCGGTGGTCGAGCAGGCCTTGAAGCGCGATGGCCAGCCGTTCATCGCCAACGCCTGCGATTTGTCGCCGGGACCGGGACAAAGCTCAGGGCAAATCTGGCTGCTGACCGGCCCCAACATGGCCGGCAAGTCGACCTTCCTGCGCCAGAACGCGCTGATCGCACTGATGGCCCAAATCGGCAGCTTCGTGCCCGCGACGCGCGCGCGCATCGGCATGATCGACCGGCTGTTTTCGCGGGTCGGCGCGGCCGACGATCTCGCACGCGGACGTTCGACGTTCATGGTCGAGATGGTGGAGACCGCCGTGATCCTCAATCAGGCGACGGAGCGCGCGCTCGTCATCCTCGACGAGATCGGACGCGGCACCGCCACCTTCGACGGCCTGTCGATCGCGTGGGCGGCGATCGAGCACTTGCATGAGGCCAACAAGTGCCGCGCATTGTTCGCCACGCATTATCACGAACTGACCGCGCTCTCGGCGAAACTGCCACGGCTGTTCAATGCGACCGTGCGGGTCAAGGAATGGCACGGCGAGGTGGTATTCCTCCATGAAGTCCTGCCCGGCTCGGCCGATCGCTCCTACGGCATCCAGGTGGCGAAGCTCGCAGGTTTGCCGCCGTCGGTCATCGCGCGCGCCAAGTCCGTGCTGGCGAAACTCGAAGCCAACGATCGCGGGCAGACCACTCGCGCGCTGGTGGATGATCTTCCGCTGTTCGCGGTGCCGTCGCGCGCCGCCGCCGAGGCCGTGCCGCCAAGCGAGGCAGAGCAGTTGATCGAAGCGTTAAAGGCGCTACATCCGGACGAAATGTCGCCGCGCGATGCGCTTGAGGCCCTTTATGCGCTGAAAGCGAAACTGCCGAAGGCATAGCGTGTTTCAAACTTGCTCTGAATTGGGTTAGGCGACTCTTCACCTCTCCCGCTTGCTGGGGAAGTCGACCGGCAAGCGTAGCGAAGCCGGTCGGGTGGGGGCATCTTAATTGACGTGTTTTCTTGACTCGCCCCTCCCGCGCAAGCGGGAGAGGGAGCGCGCATGCTCAATGATTCGCTTCCATCGAAAGTTGAACCGCGCCGGTCAGCGTGTCATCGCCCGCCGCCCTGCCCACCACAGTCCAAAATTCCAGGCGACGCAGGTGGCAAGCCCGAGCAATAGCCCGACCGTGGAACCCGCATGCAGCGCGCCGAGATGCAACACCAGAAGGCCGATGCCGAATCCGACGAGGCCTCGCAGGCCATTGGCAACGACCGCAGCGGTGGCATGCCCGCCGATCCGCGGATGCAAAATCAGGATCAGGCTGCTGAAGACGACCGGAAATACGGCGAGGATGCCGGTAACGGTCGGCCCCACCCATCGCGACAACATCACGACCGTTCCGACGAGTGCGGCAACCAGCCCGGCACGGAACGGCATGTCATACCAGCGCCGAACGAACGGCGGCATCGTCACGAAACGGAAACGGCGCGTCAGCGGCAGAGCAATCGCGTAGGTCGCGACATTGAGCAGGATGCTTTCAAATAAATTCCACTGAAATGCCTGCACGAGGACTGCGATCGCAAACCATCCGAGCAACCCACCGCAGAAGCTGGCAACCACGCCATGACGCTGGGCCAGGCGCGCGTAGATCGCGCCAAACGCAATGGTGGCCGCATTGACCGGCAGGCTCGCCAGCGCACCCTGCGCGATAAAGGACGCGTCGTGATCGAGCGCGAGGAAAACATAGACCGGCCCGGTGGAGATCGGCAGCGTTGCGACCAGCGCGCCGATCGCGGGGCCCGCGCGCTCGGTTACCATGGCTGCGACGAGCACAAACGCTGCTGTCACCGCCATGCGCAGCGATAGCGTCAGGATGAAGGCGAGATCGGGGGACATGCTCTAATCGTCGTCCCGGCGAACGCCGGAACTCATACGGATGGAGACATCGGTCGAGCACGGCATGTGCCGCGAAGCATAGCCAGCTCTCTCCCCCCTTGTGGGGGAGAGGTGGAGAGGGGGGTAACAAAGCTCGCAGCGATCGCGGCTCACCCCCCTCCCTACCCCTCCCCCACCTTGCGCAGCAATTGCTGCGCTGGGGGGGAGGGAACGCGCTTGCAGGGACGACGCGGGACTCACACTCTTTTCATCTCCACCGACACCTTCGGCCCGTTCTTGATGGTCTGATAGACCACGCAATAGCGCTCGGTCAGCTTGAGCAGGAGATCGAGCTTATCCTGCGGCGCATCGGTGTCGATATCGAAGCGGAGCCTGATCGATTCGAAACCGACCGGGGCCTCCTTGTCGACGCCGAGTGTACCGCGAAAATCGAGATCACCCTCGGCGGAGACGTGACCGGACTTCAAAGGCACTTCGATGGCGGTTGCCACTGACTTCAGCGTGACTCCCGCGCAGGCGACCAGCGCCTCGAGCAGCATGTCGCCGGAGCACAATTCAAGACCGGAGCCGCCGCTTGCGGGATGAAGACCGGCGGCCGCGAGCGTACGCCCGGTTTCCAGCTTGCAGGCGATACCCTCGTTCTCGATCGAGCCTTTGGCCTTGAGCGTGATCCGCGCGGCCTTCGGATCGGTCTTGTAGCGTTCCTTGATCGGGGCCTGCGTTGCGCGAAGCTGGGCGGCGTCCATGTTGTTCTCCCCAGGATGTGGTCCGGACTTCAGTCCACGGGTGCGTCGTATCGGCAGCCTTATCTATTCGATACGCCACCATTACCAGACTTTGTTGCTCGACGCGCGCGCCCTTACCGGGGCAACATCTCATTGTAATTCATCACAATATCAATATGTTATCCGATGGGGGCCATCCGCCGCGAACACCGAGAATTTCGGCCGCCAGGATGAAGCCCTATCCTGGCGGCACCCAGTGCTGCTGACCAACATGTTCCGTGACAGCGCGTGCGCCGTCCGATATCCGGGTATCTCATGGATAGCGCAGCGACCAACTCCGAACCGGACACCAGTGGCGACTTCAACACCGCCAGGATCACGGCCGACATCGACGCGCTGGCGGCCAAGCATGCCGGGCATGAGGACACCTTCCGGTCTGCGGTGTCGCAGTTGTTGAAGGCCGAACTCACGAAGGCACGCGAGGCGGCACAGACTACGCTTCTTCGCGACCGCCACGGCCGTCATTGCGCAGAGCAACTGTGTTTCGTCCAGGATGAAATCATCCGCATGTTGTTTTCGGCGGCGACCCGTCATCTCTATCACTCTCCCATTCCATCCGGTGCCGAACGCATGGCGGTAGTGGCGACCGGCGGCTACGGCCGCGGGCTGATGGCGCCGGAGTCCGATATCGATCTTCTGTTCATCCTTCCGTACAAACAGACGGCCTGGGGCGAACAGGTCGCCGAGGCGATCTTGTACTGCCTGTGGGACATGGGGCTGAAGGTTGGCCACGCGACCCGCTCGGTCGATGAATCGATCCGGCAGGCGCGCGGCGATATGACGATCCGCACCTCCATTCTGGAAACCCGATTCCTGACCGGCGATCAGGCGCTGTACGACGAACTCGTTGCGCGCTTCGACAAGGATGTCGTGCAAGGCACCGCATCGGAGTTTGTCACCGCGAAACTCGCCGAGCGTGAGGAGCGTCATCGCCGCGCCGGCCAGTCGCGCTATCTGGTCGAACCCAACGTCAAGGACGGCAAGGGTGGACTACGCGACCTGCACACGCTGTTCTGGATCGCCAAATACGTCTACCGGGTGCGCGAGACCGACGAACTGCTGGAGCGCGGCGTGTTCGACGCGCAGGAGTATCGCACCTTCCGCCGCTGCGCCGACTTCCTGTGGTCGGTGCGCTGCAACCTGCACTTCATCGCCGGGCGCGCCGAGGAACGGCTTTCCTTCGATATGCAGCGCGAGATCGCCGTGCGGCTCGGCTACACCTCGCATCCGGGCATGCAGGACGTCGAACGCTTCATGAAGCACTACTTCCTGATCGCCAAGGAGGTCGGCAACCTCACCGCGATCCTGTGCGCGAAACTGGAAGACCAGCAGGCCAAGCCGGCGCCGGTGCTCAGCCGGGTGATGGCGCGGTTGCGGCCCAGCACGAAACAGCGGCGGGTCCCCGATAGCGACGACTTCATCATCGACAACAACCGCATCAATCTCGCGGCGCCCGATGTCTTCCGGCACGATCCGGTCAACCTGATTCGGGTCTTCCGTCTGGCGCAGAAGAACAACCTGGCCTTCCATCCGGACGCCATGCGCGCCGTGACGCGCTCGCTGCGGCTGATCAACACGCAGCTTCGCGAAAATCCCGAAGCCAACCGCCTGTTCATGGAGATTTTGACGTCGAACGATGCGGAGATCGTATTGCGGCGGATGAACGAGACCGGCGTGCTCGGCCACTTCATCCGCGCGTTCGGCAAGATCGTCTCGATGATGCAGTTCAACATGTACCACCACTACACGGTGGACGAGCATCTGATCCGCTGCATCGGAATCCTTCAGGAGATTGAGCGCGGCGGCAACGACGAGTTCGTCGTCGCGAGCGATCTGATGCGGAAAATAC
The DNA here is from genome assembly GCA_018240625.1 of Pseudomonadota bacterium. GTDB lineage: Bacteria > Pseudomonadota > Alphaproteobacteria > Rhizobiales > Xanthobacteraceae > Nitrobacter. The sequence goes on along the minus strand of JAFEFK010000866.1, from coordinate 2,972 downwards.
GACCCGAACATCGCCCCGTCATCTACATTACGACCCTGCTGCACGATATCGCCAAGGGCCGGCCTGAGGATCATTCGATCGCAGGCGCCAAGGTAGCGCGGCGGCTCTGCCCGCGACTCGGCTTCAACGCGGCCGATACCGAAATGGTCGCGTGGCTGATCGAGCAACATCTGACGATGTCCACGGTCGCGCAGTCGCGCGATCTTTCCGATCGCAAGACCATCGAGAATTTCGCGGCCGTGGTCCAATCGGTCGAGCAGATGAAGCTCTTGACGATCCTGACCACGGCCGACATCCGCGGCGTCGGACCTGGCGTGTGGAATGGCTGGAAGGCGCAACTTTTGCGCACGCTTTACTATGAGACCGAGCCGGTGCTGACGGGCGGGTTCTCGGAAGTGAATCGCGCGCAGCGGATCGCGGCAGCCCAAGCAGAATTCCGCGCGGCGTTCACCGAGTGGCCCGAGCAGGACCTCAACGCCTACATTGCGCGGCATTATCCGGCCTACTGGCTCAAGGTCGATCTGCCGCACAAAATCCGGCACGCGCGTTTTCTGCGCGCCAGCGAGCAGAGCGGCCAGAAGCTCAACATCAACGTTGGCTTCGATGAGGCGCGCGCCGTCACCGAACTGACGATTCTCGCCGCAGACCATCCCTGGCTGCTGTCGATCATCGCGGGCGCCTGCGCTTCGGCCGGCGCCAACATTGTCGATGCGCAAATCTATACGACCACCGACGGCCTTGCGCTCGATACCATTGCGATCTCCAGGGAATATGATCGCGACGAGGATGAGGGCCGGCGCGCCACGCGAATCGGCGAGATGATCGAGCAAGTGCTCGAGGGCAAGTTGCGGTTGCCCGAAGTCGTGGCACGGCGTGCGGCGAGCAAGGGCAAGCTGCGGCCATTCGTGGTCGAGCCGGAAGTTATCATCAACAACCAGTGGTCGGATCGGCATACCGTCATCGAGGTCTCAGGACTCGATCGTCCCGGCTTGCTCTTCCAGCTTACCGCGGCAATCTCGAAGCTCAACCTCAACATCGCGTCCGCCCATGTGGCGACTTTCGGCGAACGTGCCCGCGACGTCTTCTATGTTACCGACCTGCTCGGCGCACAGATTACCGCGCCGACGCGGCAAGCGGCGATCAAGCGTGCGCTGGTGCATCTGCTCGCCAGCGGCGACATGACGGAGCAGCCCGCCGCCTGACGGCTTTTCAGGACTTCAACGTTACGCCCTCATGCGCGAGCAACCAGCGTTTGCGCTCGAGCCCGCCGCCATATCCTGTCAGCGAACCATCCGCGCCGACAAGCCGGTGGCAGGGAATGACGACGCTGATGGGGTTGGCGCCGTTGGCATGACCGACCGCGCGAACCGCTTTGGGGATATTGAGGCGTGCCGCGAAGGCACCGTAACTCATCGTCGATCCCGCGCGGATGGTGTGAAGCTCGCCCCAGACGCTGCGTTGAAAAGGTGTGCCGCCAACACGCCATTCGATGGCTGTGAGGCGGTCCAGGTCTCCAGCAAAGTACGCTGAAAGCGGCGCCGTGATCTGATCCGGCGCAGGCCCCTCCTCCAGCGTGAAGCCGCCATACTGACGGCGCAACAACTGCCTCATCCGCAGTTCGTAATCGTGCCAGTCCAGCGCCCGCAGACACCCTTGCAGATCGGTGACGAGTAATGCGGTACCGATCGGCGTTTCCAGCCGATCCAGATGAAATCGTTCGAGCGGTTTTGGGGCCATTGGGGGACCATGTGCGACAATTCGGTATGACGATCTACGGTCATCGGCCGATGCGCGCCACCCGATTTACAAGGCGACGTGCCGGGCGAGTTTACAGGCATCTTGCAATGCCCACGGCCTTCATTCAGACTGGAAACAACGGCGGCTTGCGACCGATAGGACAGGACCGCCGGCACAATCATGCATGAGGGAAACACCAGTATGAAGAGCAGTACACTTCGTTTGGCCGCCGTGTCGGCGTTGGCGATCGCATTATCGGCCTCGTCGGCCTATGCGCAGAAGAAATACGATCCCGGCGCGTCCGACACTGAAATCAAGATCGGCCAGACTGCGCCCTTCAGCGGGCCCGCATCCGCCTATGCGACCATCGCAAAAGCGCAGGCGGCTTATATCAAGAAGGTCAACGATGAGGGCGGCGTGAACGGCCGCAAGATCAACTTCATCCAATATGACGACGCCTACAGCCCGCCTAAGACCGTCGAACAGGTGCGCAAGCTGGTAGAGAGCGACGAGGTGCTGTTGACCTTCCAGCTCATCGGAACGCCGCCGAACGCGGCCGTCCAGAAATATCTCAACACCAAGAAGGTCCCGCAACTCTTCGCCGCCACGGGGGCCTCGCGCTTCAGCGATCCGAAGAACTACCCTTGGACGATCGGCTTCAACCCCAGCTACTTCGTCGAGGGCCGCATCTACGGCCAGTACATCCTGAAGAACCATCCAGATGCCAAGATCGGCGTACTTTACCAGAACGACGACCTCGGCAAGGACTATCTCAACGGCATCAAGGCCGGTCTTGGGGACAAGGCCTCCAAGATGATCGTCGGTGAGGCGTCCTATGAGGTTGCCGATCCGACCATCGATTCGCAGATCCTCAAGCTCCGCGATGCCGGCGCCACGCTGTTGTTCAGCGCCTCGACGCCGAAGCAGGCGGCTCAAGCGATCAAGAAGAATTTTGAGATCGGCTGGAAGCCGATCCACATCCTGGACATCAATGCGACGTCGGTGGGCGCGGTGATGAAGCCGGCGGGCCTCGAAGCCTCCAAGGGGATCATCAGCACCAACTACGGCAAGGACCCGCTCGATCCGCAGTGGAAAGACGATCCGGGTATGAAGAAATACTTCGCCTTCATGGCCAAGTACTATCCGGACGGCGATAAGGACTCGAGCTTCAACTCGTATGGCTACAGCACCGCGCAATTGCTGGTGCACGTGTTGAAGCAGTGCGGCGACGACCT